>NZ_CAKVVF010000011.1:0-37188 GCF_934833455.1 Oscillibacter sp. KLE 1728 | reverse complement strand
GTGCTTCCTTTTCGTTACGTTGTTTAATTTACAAGGTGCACGCCGTTCCCGGCGGTGAGATTTACTTTACCACAAAGTTCTTACTTTGTCAACACATTTTTTCAAGTTTTTTCTTGAAGCTCTGCGTTTTGGTGTTTCACTCTCACGCCCGACAGCTTAGTTAGAATACCAGAGCTTGCCAGAAAAGTCAACCCTCTTCTTCTGCTTTTGTTCATTTTTTTCTCTTGTTTTCCGGATTCACCTTCTTTTTCGTGCTTAATAAGTACTCAAACTGATGAGACTCCTTCTATCATAAGTTATACTTATTGTTAATATTGATTTAGCACGCTTCTTTTGTCGATTTTATCCAGTTTAAATAAAGCTGCGAAAAAGAGACGCGGGTTTGATTCCCGCGTCTCTTCCCTCATCGCAGCAGCAGCGGCTGTATCTGTTCGCCTCGCAGAGCGGCTTCCACCGTCTCCGGGATTTTGGAGAAGTCCGCCACCAGGGAACTGGGTTTCGCCCGGGCGTTGTCCTGCCCGAAGGGAACGAAATAGTAGTTCTTCCGCACCAGCAATTCCCCGATATTCCGGGCGCCAGCCGCCAGGCCGTCGTTGCTGGCCATGGCAATCACCACCGGCCTCCCGTTCCGCAGATGGGCCTTGGCCGCCATCGTAACCGCCGTATCTGTGATGCCCGCCGCCAGCTTGGCTATGGTATTCCCCGTAGCCGGGGCGATCACCAGAACATCCAGCAGCCCCTTGGGACCGATGGGCTCCACAGACGGGATGTCACAAAGCACCTCATGCCCTGTCAAATCCTCCAACCGCTCCATCAGGTCATCAGAGGTCCCGAAGCGGGTATCCGTGAAGGCGGAGATCTCCGACGCGATAGGGATGACTGTCTCATACAGCTGCACCAGCTTCTCCAGCTCCGCCAGCACCTTTTCATGGGTGCAGAAGGAGCCGCACATCGCAAATCCGACCCGTTCTTTTCTCACACAGGGTCACCTCGTTCTTTTAAAATGTAGTCGACTGCGTCCCGGATAGCCACCGCCGCTGCGGCAGGCACCATCCGCCCCGGCAGGGAGCGGGCCCATACGTGGGGCAGTCCCAGCTCCTCTGCAGCAGCTAGGTCGATGCCCTGGACGGAGGCCAGCTCCACACACAGGCAGCCCTTCGGCAGCTGCGCCAGCAGCAGGTGGCCCAGGACGGGCGAGGGGACCGTGTTGAACACGGCGCCGAAGTCACACAGCGCACCATCGAGGCGTCCGGTCTCCAGCGCCTGCCAGCCATAGGCACGGATCCAAGCCAGGTCCGCCGGTTTTCTGGCAGTGACTGTAACATGGGCGCCCAGCCCATGAAGCCGATAGGCCAGCAGCTTTCCGATCCGCCCGAAGCCCAGCACCAAACACTCCATCCCCAGAAGCGTCCGGTCCAGATGCTCCATAGCGATCTGGAGGGCCGACTCCGCCGTGGCCGCCGCGTTGGCAACGGTCAGCTCTTCCCGCTGGAAGTAGTCCACCAGCGTCAGCCCGCAGTTCTCAGCCTCTATCTGCTGGGCGGGACGAACCTGCCCTGCCAGCAACAGCTGGCCGGGACTGAAACGGCGGAACAGCGCACTGGTGGGCAGATCCTCCGTCTCACTGTTTAGTATCCCGTCCTCCCGGCAGAGCGGCAGCGGAAGGATCACCACGTCCGCCGCCGCTGCCTGCGCAGGCAGATCCGGGCATCCGGCCACTCCGCTGGTCCAGACCGTGCGCCCTTCCTCCGCCAGCAGCCGTGCAAGCTCTGCCTGCCGCCGATCTCCGCCGATCACGCCAAAGGTCTTGTTCATCCGGCATTCCCCCTCAAGCCATGGTATGCACGGCGGGGGCGGCGGTGATTGCCTTTCCTGTTTGGATGTGATACGATACATGTGGTCAAACTCTCCCGAAAGGAGTCCTCACCATGAAATTTTCCTATCTGCTCTTTGACGCGGATGACACCCTGTTCGACTTTCCAAAAGCCGCGGCCCGTGCCTTTTCCGCCATGTGCCGGAGCAACGGCGTTCCGGATACGCTGGATACCCGCGCCCTCTACCACCGGATCAACCAGGAGCTGTGGGCAGCCTTTGACCGGGGAGAGGTCTCCAAGGACTATGTGACGTTGGAGCGTTTTGTGCGCTTTTTTCAGGCGTTGAAGCTGCCGCGGGACCCAGACAAGTGCAACCGGGATTACCTCACTGCCCTGGGTGCCGGGGTCTATCCCCTGCCTCACGCGGAGGCGGTCTGCCGGGAACTGGTCCGCCGGGGGCACAAGCTGTACATCGTCACCAACGCTGTGGCCTCCGTCCAGCGCAGCCGCCTGCAGGGCAGTGTGTTCGCAGATCTCATCACGGACGCCTTTATTTCCGAGGACGCCGGAGCCTCCAAGCCGGACCCGGCTTATTATGCCTATGTCCGCTCCCGCATACCCGGCCTGACGCCGGAGAACGGTCTCGTGATCGGAGACTCCCTCTCCACAGACATCCAGGGCGCCAACAATGCCGGACTTCCCTGCTGCTGGTACAATCCTGCTGGAAAGGCCCGGCCGGAGGACCTGCGGATCGACTATGAGATCCGGGACCTGCGGGAGCTGCTGGATATTGTCTGAGAGTATGCTTTCCTGTTTGAATCTGAAAAATCCCGGTGAGTGCCCTCCAAGACGCCTCACCGGGATCATTTCATCTTCAAAACAGAGAGCCGCGATCAGAAACAATAAGAGACCGGATCCCTCCGGTCTCTTACCCTTTCTCTCTGCGCAGGAACGCGCATGGCCGGGTGCCCCCTCACAGCCACGCCGTCTCCAGCAGTTCATCCTTCTTGGCCCGGGTCATCAGCTCTGCTACCACGCCCCGGATCTGCTTGCCCTGATAGAGGACTTCGTAGGCACAGCGGCTGATGGGCATTTCCACGCCTACCCGCTCACTGAGCTGGTGAATGCTCTCCGCGGCGAAGTATCCCTCCACCACGGCGCCTACTTCCTCCATGGCCTCCCGGGGCGTTTTGCCTTGGCCAATGAGGATGCCCGCCCGGCGATTCCGGGAGTGCATGGAAGTGCAGGTCACGATCAGATCCCCCATACCGGCCAAGCCGCCGAAGGTCTGCCGGGAGCCCCCCAGCTTCTCCCCCAAGCGGGTAATCTCCGCCATAGCCCGGGTCATCAGCAGGGCTTTGGTATTGTCCTGATAGCCCAGACCGTCGCACACACCGCAGCTGAGGGCAATGACGTTCTTCAGCGCCGCCGCCAGCTCCACGCCCACGACGTCGCCGCTGGTGTACACCCGGAAGTAATCGTTCATGAAGGCGTCCTGCACAAAACGCGCCGCATCCACATCCAAGCAGGCGGCCACGCAGCCGGTGGGCAGGCGGATCCCCACCTCCTCTGCATGGGAAGGGCCAGAAAGAACTGCTACTTTACAGATATTCCCCGTCTCCTCCTGGATCACTTGGCTGAGACGCAGATTTGTGTCCCGCTCAATCCCCTTGGAAACGGACACCACCACAGTCTTCTCCGTGAGATACGGGGCCATTTTTTTGGCTGTCTCCCGCACGGCAAAGGAGGGCGGTGCGCTGACCACCAGGTCGGCGCCCCTCAAGCAGCCCAAATCCCCGGTGATGTGGAGGGATTCCGGCAGATGGACGCCCTGCAAAAGCGGGTTCTCCCGGGTCCGGGCCATCTCCGCCGCCTTGGCGGGGCTGTGGGACCAGAGATAGGTCTCGTGTCCGTTGTCGCACAGGATCTGGCTGAGGGCCGTGCCCCAGCCGCCGGAGCCCAATACAACTGTTTTCATCTGTATTCCTCCCCCTCAAATTAGGAATCCGGAGTTAGAAATCGAGCTGTTCCGCCTATGGCGGAACAATTCCATTTTGTCCGGCTCTGCCGGACCGCACCATGCCGCATTCCTAATTTTTTTTGCGGTGTACGCTGAATTTATTCTCGTTGCCATGGATAAGGCGGACGATGTTGCTCCGGTGCTTCCACAAAATCAAGGCTCCCAGGAGAAACGCCAGGAGCACGATGACCGGATCCGGATAGAAATACCAAGTGGCAAAAGGGAAGCTGGCCCCAGCCCAGACAGATCCCAGAGATACATACTTCGTCAGCAGGAATAAGAGCAGAAATCCCACCCAGACCACCAGGCCGATCCGCCAGTCGATCATCCAGACGATGGTGCCGCCGGAGAGGATGCCCTTGCCGCCCTTGAAGTGGAACATGCAGGGGAACATGTGACCCAGCAGACAGAACAGGGCAGCCCAGTATTCGCCGAAAAGTGCCCACATACTGCTGATCCGTTCATTGGCCGCGTAACCGTTGGCCCCGGCGACCGTACCCAGGAGCCAGCCGCCCAGCAGCACCGCCACAACGGCCTTCAGCACATCACACAGGATCACCACAAAGGTCAGCGGCCCGCCGAACGTGCGGTAGAAGTTGGTCAGGCCCGCGTTGCCGCTGCCGTGATTACGCACGTCGTCCCGCAGGATATACTTGGAGACGATGACCGCGCCGTTGAAACAGCCGCAAAAGTAGGCGATCACCGCCACCATAAGGATGCCGAGGGGGTCTGGCCCTGTGACGGCATTGGGATCCAGATAGAAGGAATCCAGCATCGTCTTACCCCTCCTTCTCGCCCCGCTGGCGGATGGAGAGGGTGATAGGCGTGCCCTCCAGGCCAAAGGTGTTCCGCAGGCAGTTCTCCAGATACCGCTGGTAGGAGAAGTGGAACAGGCGGCTGTCGTTGCAGAACACCACAAAGTGGGGTGGCCGGATGCCCACCTGGGTCATGTAGTAGATCTTCAACCGGCGGCCCTTGTCGGAGGGGGGCTGAACCCGTGTCTGGGCATCCGCCAGGACGCTGTTCAGCATACCGGTGGTGATCCGGGTGCTGGCCTGGTTGGAGACATAGTCGATCAGCTCGAACAGCCGGTCCACCCGCTGGCCGGTCTTGGCTGAGATGAACAGGATGGGGGCGTAGGTCATGAAGGCCAGGCCGTTGCGGACCTCTTCCCGCATCTTGTCCATGGTCTTGCCGTCCTTTTCGATCAGATCCCACTTGTTGACCACGATGATGCTGGCCTTCCCGGCTTCGTGGGCCAAGCCCGCCACCTTGGTGTCCTGCTCGGTGACGCCTTCGGTGGCGTCGATCAGGATCAGGCACACGTCGCTGCGCTCAATGGCCAGGGTGGCCCGGAGAACGGAGTACTTCTCGATGTCCTCATCCACCTTGGACTTGCGGCGGATGCCGGCGGTGTCAATGAAGACGAACCTGCCCTGATCGTTTTCAAAGTAGGAGTCGATGGCGTCTCGGGTGGTGCCGGCCACGTTGGAGACGATGACCCGCTCCTCCCCCAGGATCTTGTTCACCAGGGAGGACTTGCCGGCGTTGGGCTTGCCGATAACAGCCACCTTGATGGCGTCGTCCTCCTCCTCTTCTTCCTCCTCTGGGGGGAAGTACTGGAGACAGGCGTCCAGCAGGTCGCCGGTGCCGTGGCCATGGACAGCCGAGACAGCGATGGGATCCCCCAGTCCCAGGTTGTAGAACTCATAAAAGTCCGGGTCCGGGACACCGGTGGAGTCCATTTTGTTCACTGCCAGCACGATGGGCTTGCCGCTGCGCAGCAGCATGTTGGCCACCTCCTGGTCAGAGGCGGTGAGGCCCGTGCGGACATCCGTCAGAAAGATGATGACAGTGGCGTTCTCGATGGCGATCTGGGCCTGATCCCGCATGAAGGACAGGATCTGGTCGTCGGTCCGGGGCTCGATACCGCCGGTGTCGATAAGGGTGAAGGACCGGCCGTTCCAGTCCGTCTCCCCATAGATGCGGTCCCGGGTGACGCCCGGGGTGTCCTCCACAATGGAGAGGCGCTTTCCAATGAGTTTGTTGAACAGCATGGACTTGCCCACATTGGGCCGGCCCACGATGGCGACGATGGGTTTCACCGGCGCTCACTTCCCTTCTTTATCAAGCAGACATACATGGTCATATTATACCCAGTGACCGGCGAAATGGCAAGACGTCCTCCGATTTTTACACAGTATGGACGCAGAAAAAGGAGGGAAGATGTTGCTCTTCCCTCCCGATCCACAGGGCACGTCTTATTTCGCCACCACGGACTTGACAACCTTGACCTCGCGGCCGTTGTAAGTACCGCACTCCTGGCACATTCTGTGAGGCAGGTGCAGCGCACCGCATTTCGGGCATTTGACGAGGCCGGGAGCCGCCAGCTTCCAGTGGGAGCTGCGGCGCTTGTCGCGTCTAGCTTTGGATACTTTTCCCTTAGGTACTGCCATTGTGACACCTCCTTGATCTTTCAAAGGCAACGGAGTCGCCCCCGGCCTTATTCATTCGTTCTCTCTGTTCTCTAAAAGCTTTGCCAGGACCGCCAGACGGGGATCCGTCTCCTTCCCACAGGAGCAGGGGCCGAGGTTCAGGTCGGCACCGCACCGGGGGCACAGTCCTTTGCAATCTTCCGAACACAATGTCTTGGTGTCCATTCCAAGGATGAACGCCGTGCGGGCCAGATCGCCCACATCCACTTCCCCATCCTCCAGCAGGACGATCTCGTCGTTGTCCTCGTTCTGGAGCTCTTCCGCCAATAGGCAGCGAAAAGGAACGATCTTGTCCTGAAGAAACGCCTTGCCGCACCGGTCGCAGACCGCGTCCAGCGTGGTCCGGGCCGTCAGCTCCAGCTCCAGGAGATCCGCGGTGTTGCTCACCGCGCCCTCCACCTCCACAGGGCGGCTGATGGGATGCCGTCCGGCAAATTCCACGTCGGACAAGTCCAGAGAAAACTGGAACGTCAGGCGCTTGCCAGGGGCATGCAGTATGGGTCTTACATCAAAACGCATAAGCTACCTCGTAATGACACGAATAGTATTATAAGGGATGTGTGCCCGGTTGTCAAACAATTTTTTCATGTTTTTGCCGTTTCCGGGCAAATTTTTTCATTTCCGGGCAGGCGCTCTGTTCAGCTCTCCTCTTCCCGACGCTTCTGCCAGCCGGTGATGTCGATGCCCAGGATCACATTGCGGAAGCCCTCCTGCAGCCGGGCATAGGTGGTGATGTTGTAGATGTCCTTGGGCCGGCGGGTGTTCCAGCCGTCCCGCAGCCGCTCTGCCAGCTCTTGGCACAGGGGCTCCTCCAGTCCCAGCAGCATGGGGGAAAGATACGTCACCAGCATCTGCTTTTCCCGGGCCTGGACCATGGTCCGGTTCCAGGGGCGCTGGCGTTTCCACCCTGCCTCCAGCAGGTCCAGCAGCTGCTCCGCCAGTACCCGGCGGCCGTCAGGGTCCTCCGCCGTCTCCCGGACGGCCTCCATGTACAGTGGTCCGAATCGCTCCGTGTAGGTCCGGAAGGCGCTGGTGTACTCCCGGCGGGTGAACCGCTCGTTGTAATAGCGCGCCTCCTGCACGGCGGCGCAGAGCTCTTCCAGCTTCATTCCTCGTCCCGTCCCTTCTGGTCCGCTTCGGGTCCGACCTGTTCTGCAGGTGTCGCCGGACGCTTCTGCTCCGGCAGGGCGTCGTCCTGGCTCCAGCTATCCGGGTCGTCCTTGTGAGCCTTGGCGTACTGGTACGCCTTCCACTCCCGCCAAAGCACCATCGCCCCTGCCACGGCGAACACTGCGCCCGCCGCCGCGTTCAGGGCCACGGTTTCGGCGGTCCCGTCCCAGATGCCCTTCATCAGCTGGTAGGCCAGATACAGCAGGTAGCCCCCTGCCAAGACCCGGAAATAGTTCACCCAGCCCCGCTGTTTGTTTCCGTCATGCTGCGCCATACGTCCAGTTTCTCCTAACCGATTCAAAAAATTCTCTCTCCGCTTTACAAGCGCCCGGCAAACAGGTATGATGGTAGCATCAAATACTTGCCCACCGGAGGATGCCATGCGGGAACTCACCATTGGAAAAAACGACGCCGGACAGCGGCTGGACCGCTTTGTGGCCAAAAGCCTGCCCCTGCTGCCCCCCACCCTGCTGCAGAAATACATCCGCCTCAAGCGGATCAAAGTCAACGGCAGGGGTGCCAAGCGGAACACACGGCTGGAGTCCGGCGATATTTTACAATTATATATCAACGACGAGTTCTTTGACAAGCCCTCTGAGGAAAACATCTTTCTCACCGTGTTCCGTCCCCAGCTGGACATCGTGTACGAAGACGAGAATCTGCTGCTGGTGAACAAGCGGCCGGGTCTGGTGGTCCACGCCGATGAGACGGAGAAGGTCAACACCCTCATCAACCACATTCAGGCCTACCTGTACCAGAAAAAAGAGTGGAATCCCAAATGGGAGAACGCCTTTGCGCCCGCCCTGTGCAACCGGATCGACCGGAACACCGGCGGCATTGTCATTGCCGCCAAGAACGCGGAGACCCTGCGGATCATAAATGAGAAGATCAAAAACCATGAGGTGGAGAAGTCTTATCTCTGCATCACCGTAGGCCGCCCCAAGCCAGTGGAGGGGAAGATTGCGGGCTTTCTTTTAAAAGATGAGGCGAAAAAGCAGGTGGCTTTCTATCGCCGTCCCATTCCCGGCGGAAAGACTGCCGTGACCCTGTACCGGACTCTGGAGACCCGGGGCCCGCTGTCTTTGGTAGAGTGTCGGCTGCTCACCGGCCGGACCCACCAGATCCGGGTGTCCATGGCGGAGATCGGCTGTCCCCTGCTGGGGGACGGCAAGTACGGCCGGGGGGATGTGAACCGCCGCTACGGCGAGACCCGGCAGGCCCTGTATTCCTACCAGCTGGCCTTCCCTTTCCCCACGGACGCCGGGGCGCTGAATTACCTGCGGGGCAGGGTCTTCACCGTGGCGGATGTGCCCTTCCGGGACAAGTATTTTCCCGCGCCGGAAACTCCTAAAAAAATTCCCGTAAAACCCCGGTGAAATCTTTGATTTTGCTTGACTTTTCGCCACACATCGGATATAGTTTGTTATTGCTGAATTTCGACGAGAAAGGTTCCCCCTCAACAGAGAAAAGAGGCGTTTCATTGTAATCAAAATTATTATGAAATGGGGGAGGATACATGTCCAAAGAGTTGATTCGTCTGCGGAACATCCGTATGGCGTTTGACGACGAAGTGGTTCTCAACGATTTAAACCTCTATATCAACGACAAAGAATTCCTCACACTGCTTGGACCCAGCGGCTGCGGCAAGACCACAACGCTGCGTATTATTGGCGGCTTCACGACCCCTGTGTCGGGAGACGTCCTGTTCGACGGTGTGAGGATTAATGACGTTCCGCCCTATCGGCGGCAGATCAACACGGTGTTCCAGAAATACGCCCTGTTTCCCCACATGAATGTGTTTGAGAACGTGGCCTTCGGCCTGCGGATGCAGAAGCGGCCGGACCCGAAGGATCCCTCCGGCAAGCGCCGGGTAAAGATCCCGGAGACGGAGATCCGTCAGCGTGTGCTGGAAATGCTGGAGGTTGTCAGCCTGAAGGGCTTTGAAAACCGCAAGCCGGACGCCCTGTCCGGCGGACAGCAGCAGCGGGTGGCCATCGCCCGGGCCCTGGTAAACCGGCCCAAGGTGCTGCTGCTGGACGAGCCCCTGGGCGCTCTGGATCTAAAGCTCCGCAAGGACATGCAGCTGGAGCTGAAGAAAATCCAGCAGCAGGTGGGCATCACCTTCATCTACGTCACCCACGACCAGGAGGAGGCCCTGACCATGTCCGACACCATCGTAGTGATGGACAAGGGCTGCATCCAGCAGATCGGCACGCCGGAGGATATCTATAACGAGCCCAAGAACGCCTTTGTGGCGGACTTCATCGGTGAGTCCAACATCATTGACGGCGTCATGGTCCGGGACAAGCTGGTGAAGATGTACGGCCGGGAGTTTCCCTGCCTGGACGGCGGCTTTGCTGAGAACGAGCCGGTGGACGTGGTCATCCGGCCCGAGGACATCGACATCGTCCCCATGGAGCAGGGACAACTGGTGGGGACTGTCACCTCCGTCACCTTCAAGGGGATGCAGTACGACATCATCGTGGATTTCCGGGGCTTCAAATGGCTTATCCAAACCACAGACCATTCCCCCGTGGGCGCCCGGATCGGCATCAAGATCGATCCCGACGGCATCCACATTATGAAAAAGAGTCAGTATTCCGGGATGTTCGGCGATTACTCCTCCTTCTCGGAAGAATATGAGGAGATGAGCGACGCCAACTGGGAGGCGGATGAGGAGGAGAGCGAGGATGAAAAATAAGCTCTCATTGTTCGCCGTTCCCTATGTGGGATGGATGTCCATCTTCGTGGTGGCGCCCATCATCATTATGGTGGTCTATGCCTTCAGCACCGCCGCCGGGGACTTCACGCTGGAGAACTTCGCCCGCATGGGTACCTATACAGCGGTGTTCACCCGCTCGTTTAAGCTGGCCATCATCGCCACACTGATCGCTCTGCTGATCGGATACCCGGTATCCTATATGCTCTCCAAGGAGGGGCCGCAGGTGCAGCGCATCGCTATGGTGCTCATCATGCTGCCCATGTGGATGAATTTTCTGCTGCGGACCTATTCCTGGATGTCCATTCTGGAGAACAACGGACTTTTGAACCAGCTGTTTCAGCAGATCGGCCTGATCGACCTTTACAACCAGGTCGCTATGCACTTCGCAGCTGATCCTGCCGCGTATGTCCCCATCGATCACTTCCAGATGATCGGTACCCAGGGCGCCGTAGTGCTGGGTATGGTGTACAACTACCTGCCCTTCATGATCCTGCCCATCTACTCCGTGCTGGTAAAGCTGGACCATTCCCTCATTGAAGCGGCCCGGGACCTGGGCGCCAGCAGCGTGCAGGTGTTCCGCAAGGTCATCCTGCCCCTGTCTTTGCCGGGGGTGCTCTCCGGCATCACCATGGTGTTCGTGCCCTCCGTGTCCACCTTCGCCATCTCCCGTCTGCTGGGCGGCGGCACCCAGATGATGCTGGGCGACCTGATCGAACAGCAGTTCCTGGGCGGGGCCTATAATCCCCAGCTCGGGGCGGCTATCGCGCTTGTGATGATGGCCATTGTGGTGGTGTGTATGCTGGTGATGAACCGTTTCGGCGACGGTGAGGAACAGGCGGTGATGCTGTGAAACGGAAGCATCTGCTGGGAAACCGCATCTTCATGGCGTTGGTATTCGTATTCCTGTATGCGCCGATTTTCATTCTCATCATCTTCTCCTTCAATGCCGGCAACAGCAGCGCGGTGTGGAAGGGCTTCTCCCTGCACTGGTATGCGGAGCTGTTCCAGAACCGCCTCATTATGCAGAGTGTCTATACCACGCTGCTGGTATCCGTGCTTTCCACGCTGATTGCCACTGTGGCGGGCACCTTTGCAGCCATTGGCCTGGCCAGTATGCGGCGGCGGTGGCGCACGCCCCTGATGACGGTGAACAACATTCCCGTCATGAATGCGGAGATCGTCACCGGCGTCTCCATGTGTCTGTTGTTCGTGGCCTTTTTCGGCCTGTGGAAGGCCTTTGCCGTCTGGTTCAACCAGGCGCAGGATACCTTCTGGATGGAGGAGAACATCTATCTTGGCTTCGGTACACTGCTGCTGGCCCATGTGACCTTCAACATCCCCCACGTTATCCTGACAGTGATGCCCAAGCTGCGCCAGATGGACAAAAACCTAGTGGACGCGGCCCAAGACCTGGGCTGCACCTGGATGCAGGCCTTCTGGAAGGTCATTATCCCGGAGATCAAGCCCGGCATCATCTCCGGCGCACTGATCGCCTTCACCATGAGCATCGACGATTTCATCATCAGTTACTTCACCGCCGGTTCCGGCGTGTCCACTTTGGCCATGACCATCTATTCCATGACGAAAAAGCGGGTCAGCCCGGAGATCAATGCCATTTCCACGCTGCTCTTCGGCGCTGTGCTGCTGCTGCTCATCATCATCAATGTCCGGGAATCCCGGCAGGAGCGCCTGCGGGAGCGAGCCCGCGCATGACTATCGGTCCCACGGCCTGCGGGTCTTGAGATACGCATTCAAATCAACACTGGAGGAATGATCAATTGAAAAAAATGGTAGCCTTGACTCTCGCCTTACTGATGGCGGCGAGCCTGTTCCTGTCCGGATGCTCCGTGCGCAAGGACACCTCTGACTCGGAAAATTCCGGCAGCAGTAACGGCAGCGGCAGCGGGGACCGTGTGGTCAACGTGTGCAGCTGGGGTGAATATATCGACGAGTCCCTGATCGACCAATTTGAAGAAGCGACCGGCATCAAAGTCAACTATCAGACCGCAGAGAGCAACGAGGTTCTCTATTCCCAGCTGAGCATGGGCGGCGTGGACTATGACGTCATCGTCCCCTCCGACTACATGATCTCCCAGCTGATCGAAGAGGATATGCTGGCCGAGCTCAATTATGATAACATCCCCAATTTTGAGAAGATCGACGACCGCTTCAAGAATCTGTCCTACGATCCGGAGAACAAGTACACCGTGCCCTACACCTGGGGCACCCTGGGCATCATCTACAACACCGCCAAGGTGCAGGAGCCCATTACCAGCTGGAGCGCCATGTTCGATCCCCAGTACGCCGGGAACGTGCTGCTTATCAACAACTCCCGGGATGCTCTGGGCATCGCCCTGTTGTACCTGGGGTACTCTGTGAATACCACTGACGAGGCGGAGATTCAGGAGGCTTACCAGCTCATCGCCGACGCCGTAAAGAACGGGGTGTATCAGGGAAAGGTCATGGACGAGGTGTTTCAGAAGATGGAGGGCGGCAACGCCGCCATTGCCACCTACTATGCCGGTGACTATCTGAGCATGCTGGAAAACAACGAAGATCTCGCCTATGTAGTGCCCGAGGAGGGCAGCAACTGGTTCGTGGACGCTATGTGCGTTCTCAAAACCTCCCAGCACAAGGAGGAGGCGGAGGCCTGGATCAACTTTATGGCCTCCACTGAGGCAAACCTGCGGAATATGGACTATATCTGGTACGCCTCTCCCAACGCTGAGGCGCTGGAGACCTATCCTGCCTACTATGAGGAGACCTACGGAGAGCCCCTGGATCCCGCTCTCTATGAGATCATGGCCCCCTCCCAGGAGGTGCTGGACCGGTGTGAGGCCTACTTGGTCCTCCCTGCTGAGACGCGCACCCTCTATAACGACCTCTGGACGCAACTCGGTATCTGAGCTGTAAAATGCGGCACCGGAACACCACCCGGTGCCGCTTCTTTTTCCCTTGCGAATTCCATTGCTTTCCTGTACACTGGAGGCAGAAGATATTTTACCAAGGAGGAATCCTCTCATGATTTTGATTGGAACAAAATGCCGCCTGGAGCAAACTGTTACGGACGCCCTTACCGCCGCTAACGTGGGTTCCGGTGCCCTGCCGGTGTTCGGCACGCCCTATATGTCCGCCCTGATGGAAAATGCCGCCATGACCTGTCTGCAGAGCTTTCTGGAGGAGGGCCAGGGCAGTGTGGGCACCCATCTGGACATCTCCCACGACGCTCCCACCCCCATCGGCATGAAGGTGTGGGCGGAGGCAGAGATCACCGCCGTTTCGGAAAACGGCAAAATGGTGGACTTCGCTGTGAAAGCCTGGGATGAGAGCGGCCCCATCGGCAGCGGCACCCACACCCGGGCCATCGTCAAGAACGAAAAATTTCTGGCAAAATGCAATGCCAAGCTGGAGAAGAAGTAATTCTTTCCACATGGACAAAACAAGGGAGGACCCGGAATGGGTCCTCCCTTTTCTTCTGCTATCGCGGTGCCGTGGGGAAATCGCTCCCACGGGGATCAAAACAGCGTCAGCTGGCTGGTCTCCGCCATCCCGGCGAAGGCTCCCAGCGCCTTCAGCTGCTCAATATGGGTCTTGGACAGCTTGTTGCAGCACATGGCGAACTCCTCAACGGAGACGAACTCCTTCCCATTCCGCTTCTCCACCGTGTCGATGGCCGCCGCCTCTCCCAGGCCGTGGACCGTTGTGAAGGGCGGCAGCAGACCGTTCTCCGTCACTTTGAACTTGGTGGCATCGGACTCATAAATGTTGATCGTGTCGAAGTGGAAGCCCCGCAGGTAGAACTCATAGCACACCTCCAGGGTGGTCAGCAGGTTCTGCTCCACCGCCGTGGCGTCCTTGTTGTTCTCGATCTCCCGGATCTTCCGCTTCACCGCATCCTTTCCGGCACAGCAGTACTCCGCATCAAAGGCCTTGGCCCGGACGGAGAAAAAGGTTGCATAGAATGCCAGGGGCTCATGGACCTTGAACCAGGCGATGCGGAAGGCCATCATCACGTAGGCCACCGCGTGGGCCTTGGGGAACAGGTAGCCGATCTTGGCCAGGGAGTCGATGTACCACTCCGGCACGTCGTGGTCCCGCATGGCCTCCACCCAGCCCTCGTCAAAGCCGCCCTTCTTCACCTTGCCCTTGCGGACCTTCTCCATGATCTTGAAGCTCATCTTGGGGTCCAGGCCCTTGGAGATCAGGTACAGCATGATATCGTCCCGGCAGCCCACCGTCTCCAGAACGGAGGCGGTGCCGCTGACGATCAGCTCCCGGGCGTTGCCCAGCCACACGTCTGTCCCGTGGGAGAAGCCGGAGAGCCGTACCAACGTGTTGAAGTCCTTGGGCTGGGTGTCCACCAGCATCTGCCGGGTGAATCGGGTGTTGAACTCCGGGATCGCCACGGCGCCGGTGGGGCCCAGAATCTCGTCGTTCTCGTATCCCAGCACTTTGCTGGAGGTGAAGATGGACATGGTGTCCGGGTCATCCAGGGGAATCTGGCGGGCGTTGACGCCGGTCAGATCCTCCATCATGCGGACCATGGTGGGATCATCGTGTCCCAGCATATCCAGCTTCAGGAGGTTTGCCTCCATAGAGTGGTATTCAAAATGAGTGGTGATGGTGTCGGAGTCGTCGGCGTCCGCCGGGTGCTGCACCGGGCAGAAGTCCTCCATGTCCATATCGTCGGGAACGACCACCAGGCCGCCGGGGTGCTGACCGGTGGTCCGGCGGGTGCCCACGCAGCCCAGGGTCAGGCGATTCTCCTCTGCCCGGCCCACAGTCATGCCGTTCTCCTCCAGGTATTTTTTCACGAAGCCGTAAGCGGTCTTCTCCGCCAGTGTACCGATGGTACCGGCCCGGAACACCTGGGTCTCTCCGAACATCTCGATGGCGTGGCGGTGGGCCCTGGCCTGATACTCACCGGAGAAGTTCAGGTCGATATCCGGCACCTTGCCGCCGCCGAAGCCCAGGAAGGTTTCAAAGGGGATGTCGAAGCCGTCTTTGATGTATTCTGTGCCGCACACCGGGCAGATCTTGTCCGGCATGTCCGCGCCGCAGCCGTAGGAGCCGTCCTGAATGAACTCCGCATGCTTGCAATTCGGGCAGCGGTAGTGGGGCGGAAGGCTGTTCACCTCTGTGATCCCGGACATATAGGCCACCAGGGACGAGCCTACGGAGCCCCGGGAGCCCACCAGGTAGCCGTTTTCCAGGGACCGCTGCACCAGCTTCTGGGCGGACATGTACACCACGTCGTACTTACCCAGAATGCCGCCCAGCTCCACGTTCAGCCGGTCCACAATCAGCTTGGGCGGGTCCTCGCCGTACAGCTCATGGACCTTGTTCCACACCAGGGAATTCAGCTCCTCCTCAGAGTTCTCCAGCCGGGGCGGGAACAGCTCCTCCGGCAGCAAGGGGAAAGTCTCCACCTGGTCGGCGATGGCCTGGGTATTGGTCACCACCACCTCATAGGCCTTCTCCTTCCCCAGGTAAGCGAACTCCTCCAGCATCTCATCGGTGGTCTTGAAGTAGATGGGCAGCGGGGCGTTGGCGTCCGGGAACTTCTTGGAGGCCAGCAGGATGTGGCGGTACACCTCGTCCTCCGGCTCCCGGAAGTGGACGTCGCCGGTGGCGCAGACAGGCTTGCCCAGCTCCTCTCCCAGCCGGACGATGGTGCGGTTAAACTCCCGCAGCTCCTCCTCTGACTGGACGTCGCCGTTTCGCAGCATGAAGGCGTTGTTGCACAGGGGCTGGATCTCCAGATAGTCGTAGAAAGAGGCGATGCGTTTCAGCTCTTCCCAGTCCTTGTGGTCCGCCACGGCCCGGAACAGCTCGCCCGCCTCACAGGCGGAACCCACAATGATGCCCTCCCGGTGCTCCAGCAGCAGACTCTTGGGGATGGTGGGCACCCGCTTGAAATACTTCAGATTGGAGGCGGAGATCATCTGGTACAGGTTTTTCAGCCCCACCTTGTTCCGGGCGATCAGAATGATGTGCTTGGGGAAGCGGTTGGTCTTGCTGCCCAGGGGCCGCAGCTTCTCCATCTCGCGGTTTACCGCCTGGAGGGTGTGGATGCCCCGCTCGTGGAGCATCTTCCAGAAGGGGATCAGCATATAGCCCACGGTGGCGGCGTCGTCGCTGGCCCGGTGGTGGTTGAAGTTGGGCAGCTCCAGCCGGTCCGCCACGATGTCCAGCTTGTACTTTCCCAGATCCGGCAGCAGGTTCTGTGCCAGGATCAGGGAGTCCACATAGGTGGGCTGGAAGTCCAGCCCCACCTTCCGGCAGCCCGCCCGGATGAAGCCGATGTCAAACTCTGCGTTGTGGGCCGCCAGGGGGCGGCCGTCCACGAACTTCAAAAATTCCGCCAGGGCCTCCTTCAGTTGAGGGGCGTCCTTCAGCATGTCGTCGGTGATGCCGGTGAGGCCGATGATCTCCGGCGTCAGCCGCCGGTTGGGGTTGACGAAGGTCTGGAACCGATCCGTAATCTCACCGTTTTTCAGCACCACGGCGCCGATCTCCGTAATGGCCTCCCGGTCCACCTTGAGGCCCGTGGTCTCGATGTCGAAGCACACGAACTCCCCGTCCAGGGAGCAGTCCTGAGGGCCGTGGACCACCACCCGGTCATCGATGTTGTTGACAAAGTAGCCCTCCACGCCATAGAGGATCTTGATCTTGTCCCCAGCGGCGTGCCAAGCGTCCGGGAAGGACTGGGCCACGCCGTGGTCCGTGATGGCGATGGCGGGATGTCCCCACCGGATGGCCTGTTGGACCACCTCTTTCGTGTCCGTCAGGGCATCCATATTGCTCATCTTCGTGTGGAGGTGCAGCTCCACACGCTTCTCCGGGGCGGTATCCTGCCGCTCAGTGTGCTCCGCCAGCTGGATGTGGTAGGGGTTCAGCTGGATGTCCTTCCCGTCCCAGGTGGGCTCCATCTTGCCCTGGACGCACAGCCACATGCCGGGCTTGATGGCGCTCTCCAGTCCCTGAGCCTCCTTCTCCGTCAGGTTCTTCTGAACGGTGACGGAGTTGGTATAGTCCGTCATGTCGAAGCTCAGCCGCCACATACCGGGCCGCCGGGTCTCCCGGCACTCGAAGGCGAACACCTTCCCCGCCACGGTGGCATTCCCCATCTTCAGGTCCAGGATCTTCATGGGCACCGGCTGGATGCGAATGGGCTTGCCCATCAGGACCTTGCCTGCGGCCTGCTTCTCGCCCTTACTGCCGGAGGGGGCCGCCGGGACCGAAGCAGCCGGGCGGCTCCCTGCGGCTGCGGCCTGGGAAGAAGGAGCCTTGCAGGTGACTTCCGTCGTCACCTGTCGGAAGCCGTATACGCCCATCAGCAGATGCTTCAGCTCCTCCAGCTCCGCATCTCCCAGCTCCGCCCTGGTGGTGAGGCGCAGCGCCAGCGACATGCCGGCCTGGTCGATGCAAGCGCCGTTCACCACTGCGCCGGCCAAACGAAGCCGCAGCTCTCCGGAGAGCTGCAGCTCAGTAAACATTTCAAAAAAGGGTATATCTCTTGACATAGACGCCACCTTGTTAAACAGGAATCAAATGCTGAGAAATCAGAAATTAGGAATGAGGAATTCCGGCGTCCGGCAACGCCGGACGTATGAGCATTGTCCCACCAGAGGCGGAACACAACAATTCCGAATTCCTAACTTCTCATTCCTCATGGGAGTTTTTCAATTTCCTCCATCAGCTTGTCCACCAGCTGCTCCTGCGGTACTTTGTAAAGGATTTCTCCTTTGCGGAAAATCAGTCCCTCACCCTTGCCGCCAGCGATGCCGATATCTGCCGCCGCTGCCTCGCCGGGGCCGTTGACGGCACAGCCCATCACCGCTACGGTGATGTTCTTCGTGCAGTTCATGAGGCCCCGCTCCACCTCTTCCGCCATGGGGATCAGGTCGATGCGGGTGCGACCACAGGTGGGGCAGGCGATCAGATTCACGCCCTCCTTACGGAGTCCGGCGGCCTTCAGAATCTTCTTGGCAGCGAAAATCTCCTCGATCGGGTCGGCGGTCAGCGTCACCCGGATGGTATCTCCGATCCCCAGGCACAGCAGGCCCCCAATTCCCATGGCGGATTTCACAAGCCCCATGGAAGGGGTGCCCGCCTCTGTCACGCCCAGATGCAAAGGGTAGTCTGTCCGCTCGCTGAGCAGCCGGTAGGCCGCCATGGTCAGGGGCACATCGGAACACTTGACGGAGATGCAGATGTCATCAAAATCGAACTTGTTCAAAAGGGCCACGTGGCCCATGGCGCTCTCCACCAATGCCTCTGCCGTGACGCCGCCGTATTTGGCCCGCAGGTCCTTTTCCAGAGATCCGCCGTTGACCCCAATGCGGATGGGGATGGATTTTTGGCGGCAGATGTCCGCCACCGCCTTCACCTTCTCCTCCCCGCCAATGTTGCCGGGATTGATGCGGATGGCGTCGATGCCCCGCTCTGCGCACGCCAAGGCATACTTGTAGTTGAAGTGGATATCCGCGATCAGGGGGATAGAAATCTGTTCCTTGATCCGGTCCACCGCCTCTGCCGCGGCCTGATCCGGAATGGCAATGCGGATGATCTCGCATCCGGCGGCCTCCAGCGCGTGGATCTGCTCCACAGTGGCGCGGACATCGTCGGTCTTGGTATTGCACATGGATTGAATAGACACTGGGGCACCGCCGCCCACGGCCACATCCCCCACCATCAAACGCTTTGTCATGGCGCTTCCTCCCTCACCAGGGCGTAAATGCAGGAATCCAGCATCTCCCCGTTTTTGTACACGCTCCGCCGCAGAGTGCCCTCCAGGGCGAACCCCGCCTTCTCCAACACCCGGCGGGAGGCCGCATTCCTGGCAAATGCCTCAGCGTGGATGCGGACGATGTCCCAGGCTGCAAAGCCCTCCCGGCACATGGTTTCCACAGCGGCGGTCATGATCCCGCGGCCCCAGAAGGGCTCTCCCAGCCAGTAGCCCAGCTCTGCGCTCCTCCGGTATACATCGCTGCCCAGGAACAGGCCGATGCTGCCCGCAGCTTCGCCGTCCACCTCAATGGCCCGGCACATCTGACCCCGGCCCTCCTGCCGGATGCAGCTCTCCACAAACGTGGCCGCATCCTGTGGGGCATAGGGGCAGGGAAACACGTCCCGCAGGTTGGCGGCGATCTTTGCATTGTCCGCGTACCGGGCGATGGAGGCAGCATCTGCCTCCCGCCAGGGCCGCAGGGTAAAGTCCGTCATGACTCGCTCCTATCCGAACAGTTTGAACACATCATTGAATGTCACCACCAGCATGAAGCCCATCAGGGCCACAAAGCCCACGGTGTTCACCGCCATCTCATACTTCTCCGGGATCTTCTTTCGGAACAGCTTCATGGCGATCTCATCAATGATGAGGAAGAAGATCTTGCCGCCGTCCAGAGCCGGGATGGGCAGCATGTTCATCACTGCCAGGTTCACCGCCAGCATGGCGCCGAAGTAGAGGATGTTCTCCACCGCGGCGGCAATGGTCTCTGACGCGGTGCCCACCTGGGTGATAGTGGAGACGATGCCCACCGGGCCGCTGAGATCGTCCATGCCCGCCTGACCGGTCACCAGCATCTGCAGGCTCAGCCGCACGATCCGCACAAAGTCGATGGTGTTCAGCCAGCTGGTCTTCAGGATCGTCCAGAGATTGGCCTCCTCAATCTGGTCTCTTGCGATATAGACGCCGTAGCCCTGATAGGTCTCCCCCTCTGTGCCGGTGTAGGTGCCCCATGTGACGTCGTTCAGCTCCACCTTCTCGCCGTCCCGCAGGACCACCAAATCCATGGGCTGGCCCTGGTGCAGGCTCATCAGCAGGGACACGTCACTGTACAGGTACACCCGCTCCCCATTGACGGAATAAAAAATATCTCCGGCCTGGATAGTCTGGCCGTTCCGCTCCTCAAACTCCGGCGCGGTCCCGGCGGCCGCCGGGATCAGAAATCCCTGGGCACCGCTATACACCGCCAGAATGATGAGGAACCCCGCCAGGAAATTCATAAAGGAGCCGGCGGCAAAAATCACCACCTTTTTCCAGAAGCCCTGACGGCCCAGAGACCGCTCGTCGCCAGAGTCCTCATCCTCCCCCTCCATAGCGCAGAAGCCGCCGATGGGCAGCAACCGGAGGGAATACTGGGTCTCCTCCGTCTCCTTGTGCCAGATCAGAGGCCCCATGCCGATGGAAAACTCGTTGACCCGCACGCCGCAGAGCTTGGCGGCCAGGAAGTGGCCCAGCTCGTGGACGGCGATCAGTACGCCGAAAATCAGAATGGCCGCCAGGATATACACAATGGTCATGCAAAAACTCCCGTCAAAAAACTTGCTTCAAGCCCGGTCCAGCACCGCCTGCCGCGCCGCCTGGTCCGCCGCCAGAATGTCCTCCAGCGCCGGTTCCTGCTCCGCCGGCACAGCTGCCCGGGCCTCCGCCACCAGGCGGGGAATGTCGTGGAAGCCGATCCTGCCCGCCAGGAACAGGCCCACCGCCTCCTCATTGGCGCCGTTCAAAACAGCGCAGGCGGTGCCGCCCTGAGCCGCCGCCGCCTCTGCCAGCTGCAGACATGGAAATGCATCCCGGTCCGGCTGGGCGAAGGTCAGGGGCGGGCAGGACAGCAGGTCCAGCGGCTCCGCCGGACTTTCCACCCGTTCGGGGTATGTCATGGCATATCGAATGGGCAGGCGCATATCCGGTGTGCCCAGCTGGGCCAGGACCGCCCCGTCCCGGTACTCCACCAGGGAGTGGACGATGCTCTGCCGGTGGATCACCACCGACACCTGGTCCAGCGGCAGACGGTAGAGGCGCATGGCCTCGATGACCTCCAGCCCCTTGTTCATCAGCGTGGCGCAGTCTACGGTGATCTTGGGTCCCATGGTCCAGTTGGGGTGGCGGAGGGCATCCGCTTTGGTCATTTTGCCCACTTCTTCATAGGTCATGCCGTAAAAAGGCCCGCCGGAACAGGTCAGGATCAGCCGCCGGATCTCCCGGCGGTCGGCGCAGCCCTGAAGGCACTGGAAGATGGCCGAGTGCTCCGAGTCCACAGGCACGATCTCGGCGCCGTGCGTATCCGCCGCATCCATCACCAGCTGTCCGGCGCAGACCAGGGTCTCCTTGTTGGCCAGGGCGATGCGCTTTTTCTCCCGGATGGCGGCCAGGGTGGGACGCAGTCCCACCATACCCACCACGGCGGTGACGACCGTATCCGCCTCCGGGCAGACAGCGGCCTCCAGCAGGGCCTCCGGGCCTCCCAAAACCTTGGTGTCCATGTCGGCCAGGCGTACCGCCAGGTCACGGGCCGCCGCCTCATCGGTGAGGACCGCCAGCCGGGGCCGGAATTTTCGGACCTGCGCCTCCAGCCGCTCCACATCCATGTGGGCGGTAAGGGCGGCCACACGCAGTCCCAGCTGCTCCGCCACGTCCAATGTCTGGCGGCCGATAGAGCCGGTGGCACCTAAAATTGAAATCGTCTTGCTCATAGCATTATCCTATTCTAAACAGCTGAAAACAATCCTAAATCTTCCCAAATCACCCGTTCAGAGCAGCTGTAAGGCCAGCCACACGAAGGGCGCCACGAAGGTAACAGAGTCAAACCGGTCCAGGATGCCGCCATGGCCCGGCAGCAGGTTGCCATAATCCTTGACGCCGAACTCCCGCTTGATGACGGAGAAACTCAGGTCGCCGATCTGGCTGATGGTGCTGCCGATAATACCCAGTGCAAAGACTGCCCCCCAGGAGATCTGCGGACCAGCTGCCATCTCGATTGGCGGATAAACAGTCAGGGTGTGTGCCATGCTGTCCGCGACTAGCTTAAAAACCGTCATGCCGATGACACCACCCAGCAGACCGCCTATGGCTCCTTCCACAGTCTTTTTGGGGCTGACCTTGGGGGCCAGCTTGTGCTTGCCGCACAGCATTCCGGCAAAGAGCGCGAAGGTGTCGCTGCCAAAGGAGATGGCCAAGGGCAGAAACACCTGCAGCATCCCGATGGCGGGCATCATCCGAAGCCGCAGCAGACAGGAGAACATCAAGGGGAACGCCAGCCCGGCGAAGATAGCGCAGGTGACAGCGGCAAAGGGGATGCCCTGCTCCTCGTCATACCGGTGGATAGCCAGGGCAAAGATCGCAAAGATGAACACCGCGCCCAACAGGGCAGCGAAGGGTAGCACCGGCAGGGCAGTCAGCTCCGTGTTCTCAATGGACATTTCCCCGTACACGCACACCGGCACCGCCGCCGCGGCGATCACTGTCAGGGGGGTCAGGGGCTTGCCCCTCTCTCCCGCCGCCGCGCGCATCAGCTCCCAGGCGCCGATGGCGCACATGGCCGCCAGCAATAGCATGGTGGCCCAGGACGGGGCCCAGCCCAGGATCAGTATCAGGAGCGGCAGGCCCACTACGGCCACCATCACACGCTTGAACATAGGATCAGCCCTTTTCTCATTTTCTGTAAAGGTTTATTTCTTTACGCCGCCGAACCGGCGGTCTCTCTGTTGGTAGGCTGCAATGGCCCGGTCCAGCTCCGCTTCGTCGAAGTCCGGCCACAGGGTATCCGTGTAATAGAACTCCGAATAGGCACACTGCCACAGCAGGAAGTTGCTCAACCGCTGCTCTCCGCTGGGCCGGATGATGAGCTCCGGGTCCGGGATCCCCGCAGAGTCCAGATAGCTGGAGAACAGGGCATCATCCAACTCCTCCGGCCGCTTCTTCCCGGCGGCGCAGTCGGTGGCAAAACGCCGGGCTGCTCGCAGAATCTCGTCGCGCCCGCCGTAATTCAGGCACACGTTGGCCTGGAAGTCATCCTTGGACAGGTGCTCTGTGATCTCGTCCGTCTCCCGGGCCAGGGCCCGCAGATCCGGGGCGATAGGGGTCATGTCCCCAAAGAAGTGGAGCCGGATGTGGTCCTTCTCCATGGTGTCCACTGCCTCCAGCAGATACCGCTTCAGCAGGGCCATGATGGCAGAGACCTCCATCTCTGACCGCTTCCAGTTTTCCGTGGAAAAGGCGTACACCGTCAGGTACTTTACGCCGATGTTCTTGCAGTAGGTAGCGATGCGGCGGAACGTCTCCGCTCCTGCCTTGTGGCCAGCGGTGCGGGGCAGGCCCCGCTTCGTGGCCCAGCGGCCGTTGCCGTCCATGATGATCGCAATGTGGCGGGGCGGGACCAAGGGCTGGTCCACCGCACCGTTGATACTCTCTGGCATGATAAATTCTCTCATTTCAAAATGGATTGTTGGGGGGATCTGTCCCATTGGACGGGAAATGCAGCCATGATGATGGCTGGCCCATTCTCTCCCCCATTGTCGTCATCGCAAAGTCCGCTAAACGCAGTTTCCGCCTGCGGCAAAACTGCGCCCCTCCTCTCCCCACTGTGCAAAATACAGCGGAGCCGGTGTGAGACGGTGCCTGTGTATTTACGGGAGACCGATGAAAATCGGGGGTGCAAAACCGCATTTGACCAGCTGCTCTTTCCGCCCGTTCCGCTTTACCCGCAAGCGGTACGCCGCGTCTGTAAGGCGGCAGAACCGCCAAAAACTGCGCAGCTGCTGCGCACTGGCCGAGCGTTGTGGCAAGAAACACAGGTATTTACTGGATAGCCAGAACCGCACACCGGGATGATTAATGTCTTGGTACAGCCAAGCGGGAGAGCATCACTGCCACGCAGAGGGCGCTGACAGCCCAGCAGAGGCCGAAAAGGCCTATATTCGCAGAGTTGGAAATGGAGGCAATACCCAGAGAGAGCCCCAGCCAGTTGGCAAACAGACTGCGAATCAAGAAGAAAAATCCCAGCAGCATGGCAACCACGTGCCCGGCAAACAGCCCCCGGAGATCCTTCCGATGCCGCAGACTCCGCCAGCCCAGGAAAAACTCTATCGCGCTGACCGCGATCACACCTCCGATGAACAGGGGAATCACTTCTGCTTCAAACGACATTTGTACCTCCTCCTTTTTGTATCGGGAGAAATGTGTCGGCTGCTTAGTTCCCCTTTTCCCACCAGCGGTCGAACTTCCAAGGAAAGTGGAAGCCGCAGGCGCGGCAGTATTGGGTCTCCTCCATGGAAAACCAGGGCAGGATGAAGCGCCCACAGTTGGGACAGCGGAGATGGCGCAGTTCAATCCCCCTAAAGGCGATTGCCGCAGCAACTCCCATGGCCAGGAATACCAACCCCAGTCCGCCCCGGATCCCGCCCGCCAGACACAAAAGCAAAACCGCTGCAAACAGTGTTCCCCTGGCTGCCGAATACCATTTCTGTTCCAGTTTCATAGTCCCCTCTCCTTCAGTCAATAACCCCCAGATTCCACTTCCGCAGCTGCCGGTCCAACAGCAGTGAACAGAGGAGGACGCCAATACGACGACCACCCTGATGAGATCTGCACCATCCGCCACAGGACGGCAGTCGGGGAATCGCAGAAAGCCATGGTGTGCCCAAAGGCCAGCCCAAATCGGCGCTTGCACTGATACACCGGCGCCTGTCAGCGCGGAGAGCCGCTGCACCGGAACGGTTCTGAAGCGTTTTTTCTCTTTTACCGGGCGCCCCCCGTGGAAGCGGCTCCGGCGGGAGCACAATCCCCCCGGCCGCCGGGCGGCGGCCCCGAGTGACCGCAGGTCACCTCACAGACCCTGAAAGGGTGACAGCACCTTACAAAATGTGCAATGCCCCCGGCGGGCAGCCGTGCTCCCGCCGGAGGCCCCGGCGGCTTTTACACCGCCATCAGTTCCTTTTCCTTTTTGGCCAGCAGCGCATCCAGCTCCTTGCAGCTGTCGTCCGTCAGCTTCTGGAGATCCTTCTCCGCCTGCTTCAGATCGTCCTCCGTGATCTCGGAGGCTTTCTCCTTCTTCTTGAACGCCTCCATGGCGTCCCGGCGGATGTTGCGGATGGCCACCTTGCCGTTCTCCGCGTACTTGTGAATCTGCTTCACCAGTTCCTTGCGGCGCTCCTCCGTCAGCTGGGGGAAGCTCAGCCGGATGCTGGCGCCGTCGTTCTGGGGGTTGATACCCAGATCGGAGTTCTGGATGGCCTTTTCAATGCTTTTCACCGCCGTCTTGTCCCAGGGGGAAATCAGCAGTGTCCGGGCGTCGGGGGAAGAGATGGCCGCAATCTGCTGGATGGGGGTGGGGCTGCCGTAGTAGTCCACCATGATCCGGTCCAGCACGGAGGCATTGGCCCGGCCCGCCCGCACGGAGGCAAAGTCCGCGGCCACGGAGTCGATGCTCTTCTTCATCTTGCCCTCATAAATCTTGTAATCTTCCTTCAGCATAAATAGGTCCTTCCTTTCACAGTTGAGTGTATGGGGAGGCGCTGTCGCGCATGCGTGCTCTCATTCCTTGACAATGGTGCCCACGTTCTCACCGCACAGGGCCCGGATGATGTTCCGCGGGTCCTTCAGGGCAAACAGCAGCACCGGAATGTGGTTGTCCATGGACAGGGACGTGGCGGTGGAGTCCATCACCGCCAGGTGCTGGGCCAGCACATCGTCATAAGTGATGACGTCGTACTTCACCGCAGTGGGGTCCTTTACCGGGTCGGCCGTGTAGACGCCGTCCACGTTCTTGGCCAGCAAAATCACGTCGGCGTCGATCTCCGCCGCCCGCAGCACCGCCGCAGTGTCCGTGGAGAAGTAGGGATTGCCGGTGCCTGCGCCGAAGATCACCACCCGGCCCTTCTCCAGGTGCCGGATGGCCCGGGAACGGATGTAGGGCTCCGCCACAGCCCGCATCTCAATGGCGGTCTGCACCCGGACGGGAATCCCCTTCTGCTCACACACGTCCGCCACAGCCAGGCAGTTCATCACCGTGGCCAGCATTCCCATGTGGTCGGCCCGGGTGCGCTCCATGGCGCCGCCGCTGTTTTTCGCACCGCGCCAGAAGTTGCCGCCGCCCACCACCAGACCTACCTGGACGCCCATGTCCAGACACTCCTTGATGACATCGCAGACCTGACCAATCACCTCAAAATCCAGGCCGGTATGCTTGTCACCGGCCAGGGCCTCGCCGCTGATCTTCAGCAGGACCCGTTTATACACAGGCTTCGCCATGATGAAAACCTCCGTCTGTTCTGCTCACAAAATATCATTGATATTTTAGCGTATTTTTCCGCTTTTGCATAGGGGGTAGACAAAGTTTTTCCAAAAAAGCAGGTCCTGCGGACAGGAAGAAGAGAGGACCGTGGTCCTCTCTTTCCGCATTATCCCCCGCAGGTCTGGACCAGCAGGCGGATCAGGTCCTCTTTCCCCATTCCCTTCTCCGCGGAAAAGGGGAGCAGAATATCCGCCTCCGTCAGCTCCAGCGTCTCCCGGACCAGTTGAAGGGCCGGCTCCACCTGGCTCTTTTTCAGCTTATCCAGCTTGTTGGCCACCACGATCTCCGGACAGCCCGTCTGGCGGAACCAGTCGTGCATCACAAGATCGTTGGCCGTGGGCTTGTGGCGGATGTCCACGATCAGCACGCCGGTGGTGATCCGGTCCGCCTCCTCCTGGAAGTAGCTCTCCATCAGCTTCGCCCACCGCTCCTTCTCCGCCTGGGAGACCCTGGCATAGCCGTACCCCGGCAGATCCACCAGATAGGCCCGGCGGTCAATGAGGAAGTAGTTCACCTGAGTGGTCTTGCCGGGGGAGGCGCCCACATAGGCAAGGTTCTTCCGTCCCACCAGCCGGTTGATGACAGAACTCTTTCCCACATTGGACCGGCCTGCAAATGCGAACTGGGGCAGACCGTCCCGAATGAAATCCTCCCGCCGTCCGGCAGAGCGGACAAACTCCGCCTTGGCAAAATTCAAAGCCATACAAACACTCCTTTACTGCCGCACGGCGGCGTCACGGCCGCTCTCACGCCCCGCCGGGGCAAAGGCCGCCACATGGTCCGCCACCTCTTCCCGGATGGGATCCCGCTCTGGGCACAGAGCGGCGGCGAACACCTGGTCCACCGTTTCCACCGGCACGAACCGCAGGGCAGCCCGGACGGTCTGGTCGATCTCCTCCAGATCCCGGACGTTGTCCTTGGGAATCAGCACCGTGGTGATGCCGCTGCGGAGGGCGGCCATGGTCTTCTCCTTCAATCCGCCGATGGGCAGCACCCGGCCCCGCAGCGTGACTTCGCCGGTCATGGCAATGCCCGCCTTGATCTTCCGGTCCGTCAGGGCCGAGAGCATGGCAGTGGTGACGGCGATGCCGGCGGAGGGGCCGTCCTTGGGCACTGCGCCCTCTGGGAAGTGGACGTGGATGTCCTTCGTCTTGTAAAAGTCCGCTGGAATCCCCAGCACCGCCGCCCGGCTCCGCAGGCAGCTGAGAGCCGCTTGAGCAGACTCCTTCATCACGTCTCCCAGGTTGCCGGTGAGCTCCAGCTTGCCGGAGCCGTCCATGACGTTGACCTCCACCTCCAGGATCTCGCCGCCCGCCTCAGTCCAGGCCAGGCCGTTCACCACGCCGATCTCCTCCCGGTCCGTGTGGAGATCAGGGGGATAGGGCTGGCAGTCCAGGAACTTGGGGAGCTCCTCCTCTGTCACGGTAATCCGCTTGACAGTGCCCTCCAGCAGGCGCATATCCGCCTTCCGGCAGATGGCAGCCAGCCGCCGCTCCAGCAGGCGCACACCGGATTCCCGGGTGTAGTCCCGGATGACGGCCCGGTACACGTCGTCGCTGATGCGGACAGCGCTCTTCTTCAGTCCGTGCTCTGCCAGCTGCTTGGGGAACAAGTGGCGCTTGGCGATCTGCAGCTTCTCCTCATCCGTGTAGCTGGAGAGCTGGATCACCTCCATCCGGTCCAGCAGGGG
Source organism: Oscillibacter sp. KLE 1728 (assembly GCF_934833455.1). NCBI lineage: Bacteria > Bacillati > Bacillota > Clostridia > Eubacteriales > Oscillospiraceae > Oscillibacter > Oscillibacter sp. KLE 1728. The sequence goes on along the minus strand of NZ_CAKVVF010000011.1, from coordinate 9,198 downwards.
CCGGGGAATGGTGTCTGTGGTGTTGGCGGTGGTGATGAACATGATCTTGGACAGGTCCACCGGGATCTCCAGGAAATGGTCCCGGAAGGTGCTGTTCTGCTCGCTGTCCAACACCTCCAACAGTGCGGAGGCCGGGTCGCCCCGGTAGTCGTTGCCCAACTTGTCGATCTCGTCCAGCAGCAGAAGGGGATTCATAGACCCGCTGCGGCTGATGGCCTCGATGATCCGGCCGGGCATGGAGCCTATGTAGGTCTTCCGATGTCCCCGGATGTCCGCCTCGTCCCGAACGCCGCCCAGGCTCAGGCGGGCCAGCTTCCGGTTCAGCGCCTTGGCCACGCTGATGGCAATGGAGGTCTTGCCCACGCCGGGCGGGCCCACCAGGCAGAGGATCTGCCCCTTGACGTCCGGATTCATCTGCCGGACGGCGATGGTCTCCAGAATCCGCTCCTTCACCTTTTCCAGGCCGAAGTGGTCCTTTTCCAGCACCCTGCGGGCGGCGTCCACACTGACCCGCTCCTTTGTGGTGGTGTTCCACGGCATCTCCAGACACACGTCCAGATAGTTGCGGATCACCGCACCCTCGGCGGAGCCGAAGGGCTGCTTGGCCAGCTTGTTCACTTCCTTCAGCAGGTGCTGCTCCGTCTCCTCCGGCAGCTCCAGGGCCAGGATCTCCTGGCGGTAGGATTCAATCTCGTCCTCGTCGCCGTCATCGGTCTCCCCCAGCTCGTTCTGGAGGACCCGGATCTGGGTGCGGAGGATCTGGTCCCGCTGGGTGCGGACCAGCTGGTCCCGGACCTTGCTCTCCATTTCGTGCTCAAAGCCCAGCACGTTGTTCTCCCGCACCAGGAAACCGTTGAGCTTCCGCAGCCGGGCGAAGGGGGAGAATTCCTCCAGGATCTCCTGCTTGTCGGTGTAGCGCAGGGCGATGTTCTGGGCAATATAGTCCGCCAGGAAGCCGGGGTCCCGGCTGTCCATCACCGTGGCCACCACCTCCTCCGGCACACCGCTGGCCTGCTCGGCATACTCGCCGAACAGGGCGTAGGTCTGGCGGAGCAGGGCCTCCGTCCGGGGGCTCTTCCGCATGGCCTCAGAGGACGGCTCCTCCGGGATGGCCTCCACATTGGCCTGGAGGAAGGGCTCCGTCTGCCACAGGCGGCGCAGGTGGGCCCGCTGCCGCCCCTCCACCATCACCCGGACAGAGGACTGGCCCAGCCGCAGGATCTGCGTGATGTGGGAGACCGTGCCAATGGTGTACAGGTCCTTTTCCTCCGGCGCGTTCACCCCGATCTCCCGCTGGGTCACCAGGAAGATGTCCTGATCGGCCTCCATGGCCCGCTCCAGGGCCGCGATGGAGATCGGCCGCTCCACGTCAAAGGTCAGTGTCATGTGTGGAAACACCGTCAGGCCCCGGAGGGCCAGAACGGGCAGATTCCAAGTGGTCAGTTCCATGTGCTTGTTCCTTTCTGAGGGGATGGTAAAACAGGAGAGAGGGGCGCGGCAGCGTCCCTCCCTCTCTTCATTAAGACGCCGACGCGGGGGTCGAGGAGCCGGAAGCCGGCCTGCCCTCTCCCTTGCCGGTGTTCAATTTCACAGAATAGTTGATCTTCTTGGGGTCGTGGGTCAGCTCGGGACCGCTCCTGCCCTCCACACAGTCCTTTGTGATGACTGCTTTCACCACAGTGGGGTCGGAAGGGATGTCGTACATCATGGGAGTCAGGATACCCTCCATGACGGCCCGCAGGCCCCGGGCGCCGATGTTCCGCTCGATGGCCTTGTCGGCGATGGCCTCCAGGGCCTCCGGCTGGAACTCCAGCTCCACCTCGTCGTACTCCATCAGCTTCTTGTACTGCTTCACCAGGGCGTTCTTGGGCTCCGTCAGGATGCGGACCAGATCCTCCCGCTTCAACGCATTCAAAGACGCGATCACCGGCAGGCGGCCCACCAACTCCGGGATGATGCCGAATTTCAGCAGGTCGTGGGGCTGGACCTCGTGCAGGATCTTGCTGATGTCCTTGTCCTTCTTTCCCTGGACGTTGGCGCCGAAGCCGATGGACTTCTGGTCCAGCCGCCGCTCGATAATCTTCTCCAGCCCGTCGAAGGCACCGCCGCAGATGAAGAGAATATTCTTCGTGTTCACCTGGATGAACTCCTGGTGGGGATGCTTCCGGCCTCCCTGGGGCGGCACGTTGGCAACGGTCCCCTCCACGATCTTCAGCAGAGCCTGTTGGACACCCTCGCCGGATACGTCCCGGGTGATGGAGGTGTTCTCGCTCTTCCGGGCGATCTTGTCGATCTCATCCACATAGATGATGCCGTGCTCCGCCCGCTCCACGTCGAAGTCCGCGGCCTGGAGCAGCCGCAGCAGGATATTCTCCACATCGTCGCCCACATAGCCGGCCTCCGTCAAGGTGGTGGCGTCCGCAATGGCGAAGGGCACCTTCAGAATCCGGGCCAGTGTCTGGGCGAACAGCGTCTTGCCGGAACCGGTGGGCCCCAGCAGCAGGATGTTGCTCTTCTGCAGCTCCACATCCTCGTCCCCGCCGAAGTAGATCCGTTTGTAGTGGTTGTACACCGCCACGGACAGGGCCACCTTGGCCTCGTCCTGGCCGATGACGTACTGGTCCAGCACGTCCTTGATCTCGCGGGGCGTGGGCAGCTGATCAGGCAGGTCCTCCAGTGCGCTGGAAGAGGTGTCCTCAAACCCATCGTTCAAAATGCTCATGCACAGCTGGACGCACTCATCACAGATGCGCACACCGGGTCCCTGGATCATCCGGTGGACCTGGCTCTCATGCTTGCCGCAGAAGGAGCACCGCAGGCCCTTCTTGCTCTCGTCACTCATGGTATTACCTCAGTTTTGGAATTTGGTGCTTATTTCTTGCTGGTGATGATCTTGTCGATGAGGCCGAAGTCCAAAGCCTCCTGGGCTGTCATCCAGTGGTCCCGCTCCGAGGCCGCCTTGATCTCCTCTGCCGTCTTGCCGGTGTTGTTCGCCAGGATCTCATTCAAGTTCTTCTTGATCCGCAGGAAGTGCTCCACGTCGATCTCCATGTCTGTCACCTTGCCCTTGGTACCGGCGGAGGGCTGATGGATCATGATCTCCGCGTTGGGCAGAGCAATGCGCTTGCCCTTGGCGCCGGAGGACAGCAGAAACGCGCCCATGCTGGCGGCCATGCCGATGCAGATGGTGGATACGTCGCACTTCACGTACTGCATGGTGTCGTAGATGGCCATGCCGTCAGTGACGGAGCCGCCGGGGCTGTTGATATACAGCTGGATGTCCTTGTCGGGGTCTTGGGCCTCCAGATACAGCAGCTGGGCAACCACAAGGCTGGCGGTGGTGGCGTTGACCTCTTCCCCCAGAAAGACGATCCGGTCGTTCAGCAGACGGGAGAAGATATCATAGGACCGTTCGCCGCGATTGGTCTGCTCGACTACATAAGGGACTAAGCTCATTGGTAAAACCTCCTTGATTTCCGCACCGGGGACCGGCACAGATGACAGATCTGTTCCTCCCAAACCCGATGCGTCTTCCCCGCCCCGGTGGGGCAGGTAAGGCAAAAGCGCCCGGCCCGCCTGCGGGCCGCCGCGCCTCTGCCAACGCACACGCCTATCTTAATATAGACGCCATGCGGGAATCTGTCAAATCGATGTAGAGCGCCTTCCGCCGGCGGAAAAACACACCGCTCCGCCGGGGCCGTCAATTCCTAGTATACCCGGAATTATTTGGATTCAGCAGGCGTCTCCTCTTCTTTTTTTGCCGCAGCCTTCTTGGTGGCCTTCTTGGCAGGCTTCTTCTCTTCGCCGTCCTCGTCCGCCTTCTTACGGGTGGTCTTCTTGGCAGGCTTTTCCTCAGCGGCCTCCTCACCCTCGGCGTCCTCTGCCCTCTTGGCAGTCTTCTTGGCGGGCTTCTTCTCCGCCTTCACGGCGGTGGCGCTGTCCACCACCACGGCGATGGCCTTCTGGCTCTTCAGCTGGTCCTTTACCTGCTCAGCCTGGAGATACTTCTTCACGGTCTCCAGATCCATGCCGTACTGGTCGGCCATCCGCTGGAACTCGGCCTCCACCTCTTCATCGGTGGCGTCGATGTTCTCCTCCTTGATGATGGCGGCCATGGCCAGATCCATGCGGACCTGCTTGAGAGCGGGCTCCTTGGCGTCGGCCAGCAGCTGGGCCTCATCCATGCCGGTGGCCTTCATGTACTGGTCGTACTGGAGACCCTGCTGGGCCAGCTGCATCTTGAAGTTGTCCAGGAACTGGCGGGACTGGGCCTCCACCATGGCGTCGGGCACATCGGCGGTGATGTTCTCAGCCACCTGCTCCATCAGGGCGTCCTCAAAGGCGCGCTTCACGGTCTCCTCCCGCTCGGCGGCGATCTTCTTCTTCAGATCAGCCTTCAGGTCCTTCAGAGTGTCGAACTCGCTGACGTCCTTGGCGAACTCATCGTCCAGGGCGGGGATCTCCTTCTCCTTCACCTCATGGACCTTCACCTTGAACACCACTGCCTTGCCGGCCAGGTCCTTGTGATAGTCCTCCGGGAAGGTGATGTCCAGATCCTTCTCATCGCCGGCCTTCACGCCGACAAGCTGCTCCTCAAAGCCGGGCACAAAGGTGTGGGAACCCAGCTCCAGGCTGAAATTCTCGCCCTTGCCGCCCTCAAAAGGCTTGCCCTCCAGGAAGCCCTCGAAGTCGATGACGACCGTGTCGCCCTCCTTGGCCTCCCGGTCCACGCTCACCAGACGGGTGTTGCGGTCGGTCAGAGCCTTCAGGCGCTCGTCCACATCCGCAGCGGAGACCTTGACCTCCTCCTTGGGGGCGGACAGTCCCTTGTACTGGCCCAGGGTCACTTCGGGATACACAGGGGCGGTGGCCTTGAAGGTGAAGCCGTCGCGGGTCACCTGGCCCTCGATCTCCACAGAGGGATAGCCCACCACCTGGAGCTCCTGCTCCTTCACGGCAGCCTCATAGGCCTCGGGGAACGCGATATTGATTGCCTCTTCGAAAAACACCTCTGCGCCGTACATCCCCTCGATGATCTTCCGGGGGGCCTTGCCAGGGCGGAAGCCCGGCACGTTGATCTTCTTGCGCATCTTCTGATATGCCTTTTCGATGGCAGCTTCAAACTCCGGTGCACCGACCTCGATGGTCAGAACGACCTGGCTCTTTTCGATCTTTTCGCAGCTTTTCACACTCATCTTGTTTATTCCTCCGTTCATCGCCGGTCATAAGCCGGTGCGAAATGGTATTTTACCATACAAAACCTGAAAATGCTATACTTTTTTCCGTTATTCACAAATTTTTTTTGGAACAAATCCCAGATAGTCGGCGGAGATCAGGGAGAAGTCCGTCCCATTCCGCCCGCCCTCCAGCCGCCGTTTGATGGCGTAGCCGTGGAGGTGGCCGTAGCAGCACCGCTCCACGGGGTAGGCCGAGAGCAGCCGCAGGATCTCCGGGCACTCGTAGCCCTGATACAGCGGCGGATAGTGAAGGAAGCAGAAGATGGACCGTCCCTCCGCCGCCTTCAGGGAAGTCTCCAGTCTTCCCACCTCCCGGTTGAGGACCTTGGCGTTGTGGGGCTTCTGGTCCTCCTCAAAGAACCATCCCCGGGTCCCGCACAGGGCGTAGTCTCCATACAGGGCGCAGTTGTTATGGAGAAAGTCCAGGGTGGTAAGGCCCTTCTCCGTGAAGAAGTTCTTCATTTTGGACACCGTGGACCACCAGTAGTCGTGGTTCCCCTTCACCAGATACTTTTTGCAGGGGAACTGGTCCAGAAAGCGGAAGTCCGCCTCCGCCTCATTCAGGTCGATGCCCCAGGAGGTGTCCCCCGCCAGGACCAGCACATCGCCGGCGGTCAGCCGGCTCAAAGCATCGCCGATGCGCTCCGTGTAATTCTCCCAGGCGGGGCCGAACACCTCCATAGGCTTGTCCGCTGTCAGGGAGAGGTGCAGGTCCCCGATGGCGTAGAGGGCCATGCGGCACCCCTCCTTTCTCTGTGTCCCGTGAGGCGGAGTCAGCCGTCCTCTTCGGCGGCTCCAACTCCCCGGAACTCTGTTGATCTATCTTGATCTGTGTCCATCTCGATTTTCACGCTGCTGACCTTTCCCCAAACGCGTCCGCCCACCTTCCGGACGCCTGTCTTGGTCAGCAGAATGCCGGGCAGCTTGCTGCCCTCCGGGAGCCAGTGGGACCCTTTGTAGCCTTCACCCCGGATCCGCCCGGCGCCAATTCGCCGCCGCAATAGGGACAGCGCCGCTCCTGTGCTATGGTGCTCTACTCCCCTTTGCGTTTTTCGGTTGGGTCCTCCGGGTCATCAAAGACAATTTCCCTGCCGCACCTGTCACAGAAGTGCTTTTCCCCCTTCCGCCACCATGGCATGGCATACCCACGGCCGCAGTATGGGCAGCGGAGGTTTCGGACCCACTGGATGCCTCCGTTGACCAGCAGCACGATTCCTGTGATCCGCAGGGTGTTTTTGATCCAATAGGCCGTGTCCATCACCCGGTACCGGTCTCCCAGGGTCCGGTAGGGAATCAGCTCGTTGACAGCCAGGAAGAAAATTCCCAAAGCAAAGAACAGCAGCACCAATCGGGCAAATGCCCGGCTCAAAGGCTTCACGCAATAGCCTCCCTGCCCTCTTTCGGGTTTCCAAAATCCAAAGGCAACAGATTTACAGTCTGCCGCATTAAGCCGTTTCCCGCGTTGCTTTGTTGCAGCGCGATTTACTTCAAAAACTCCAGCACCACGCTGTCCATACCGGGCTTCTCACAGGTGAGGTCGAACCGCCGGGCCTTGCCCTTCAGGGCCGCCAGGCGCCGGGGAATCGCCGTGCCGGTGGTTTCATGCAGCTGGTCCAGCAGCTCCACGCCGTCGCCCGCCGGGGTCTCCCCGATGGCCCGCAGCACGTGGTCGCAGAACTTGTAGGGGGAGGCGGTGGAGACGAACACCGTCACCGTTTTGTCGCCGGTGGCCTTGCGGTACTGTTCCATGACGTTGGCGGCCACGGCGGTGTGGGTATCGATCAGATACCCGTTCTCCTTGTAATACTTGGCGATGGCAGCGGAGGTGCCCGCCTCGCCGCAGAAGCCGCCCCAGAACTGGTCCGCCAGAGCCGCCTTGATGGCGTCGGACACTTCGTACTTGCCGGTCTTGGCGAGGGCATCCATGTAGCCCTTCACCTCCGCATCGTTTTCGCCGGAGAGGTCGAACAGCAGCCGCTCCAGGTTGCTGGACACCAGAATGTCCATAGAGGGACTCATGGTGGTATGGAACGGACGGTTCTTGTCGTACACGCCGGTGCGGAGGAAGTCCGTCAGCACATCGTTGCAGTTGGAGGCGCAGATCAGCTTCCCAACCGGCAGTCCCATGCGCTTTGCGTAGTAGGCCGCCAGGATGTCGCCGAAGTTGCCGGTGGGCACACAGAAGTTCACCTTGTCGCCCATGCTGAGCTTCCCGTCCCGGACCAGGTCGCAGTAGGCGGAGATATAGTAGACCACCTGGGGCAGGATGCGGCCCCAGTTGATGGAGTTGGCGGAGGACAGGAAGTAACCCCGGTCCGCCAGGGTGGCCCGGATGGCCTCATCGGAGAAAATGCGCTTTACACCGGCCTGGGCGTCGTCGAAGTTGCCCTCCACGGCGCAGACGCCCACATTGGCGCCGTCCTGAGTGACCATCTGGGTCTCCTGGACCTTGGACACGCCGTCCTTGGGGTAGAATACCAGGATCTTCGTCTGCGGCACGTCGGCAAAGCCCTCCATCGCAGCCTTGCCGGTGTCGCCGGAAGTAGCCACCAGGATGCATACCGTCTTGGACTCTCCGGTCTTGCGGAGGGCGGCGGAGAGCAGCTGGGGCAGCATCTGCAGGGCCATGTCCTTGAAGGCGCTGGTGGGGCCGTGCCACAGCTCCAGGCAGTGGGTGGTCTCGTCCACCGTGCGGACAGGGGCCACGGCGTCGCAGTCGAACTTCTCAGGGCCGTAGGCGTTCTCCGCAAATCCGGACAGCTCCTCATAGGTGTAGTCGGTCAGGTACAGGCCCATAACCTTGGCAGCCCGCTCCTGGTACCGGACATTCACCAGGCTCTCCAAAAAAGCCCGGTCGATCTGCGGGATCTCGCAGGGGGTCAGCAGGCCGCCGTCCCGGCTCAGGCCCATCTTGATGGCCTCCGCTGCGTCCATGCGGACGGCGGCGTCCCGTGTGCTGTAATACTTCATGTCGCTCTCTCCTTCTGACTGTTTTTCAAAACGCATTTTCCAAATATTCCAGCCGGAGGGGGCGGTGAACCCCATCCGTATAAACCTCCGCCACATCGAACCGGGCGGGAGCGTCCAGGTCGTGCTGACTGAGATAGCAGGCCGCTGCGGCCCGGAGCCGTTCCTGCTTCCGCCGGTCCACCGCCTCCCGCGGCAGGCCCGCGAAGCTGCCGCTGCGGAGCTTTACTTCCACAAAGCAGATGGTGCCGTCTCTGTCCCGGGCCACCAGATCCAGCTCTCCGTACCGGCAGCGCCATTGGCTTGCCAGCAACTGGCAGCCCCTCTTCCGCAGGTACTGTGCCGCTGCGGCCTCGCCCCGGTCCCCCAGGGCCTTGGTGGTATTCATGTGCGCCGGGCCTCCCACTTCTTCAGAAAAGTCCGCCGGTGGGCAGGGCAGGGGCCGTACCGATCCAGCATTTCATAGTGGAGCTTCGTCCCATAGCCCTTGTGTTTGGCAAACTGGTACTGGGGATACTCCCGGTCCAGCACGCCGGTCACATACCGGTCCCGGCTGACCTTGGCCAGGATGGAGGCCGCCGCAATGGAGGCACTCTTCCCGTCCCCGCCTACCAGGCACATGTGGGGCGCCGTGATGGAGACGCTGCTGCCATGGTCCCGGTTGCCGTCAATGAGGCACAGGTCCGGCCGAATGGATAACCCCTCAATGGCCCGGTTCATAGCCAGCATCCGGGCGTTGAGGATATCCAAACTGTCGATCTCCTCCGCCGTCACAAAGGCGATGCTGTACGCCTCTGCCGTGGCGGTGATCTGGTCGAACAGGACATTCCGCTTCTTCGCCGTCAGCTTTTTGGAGTCGTTGAGGCCAGGAAAACCGATCTCCCGGGGCAGAATGACGGCAGCGGCGTACACCGGCCCCGCCAGGGGCCCGGCTCCTGCCTCGTCCACTCCGCAGAGGGCCGTGAGACCACTATTCCATTGTTCACGCTCATAG
>NZ_CAKVVF010000010.1:0-37426 GCF_934833455.1 Oscillibacter sp. KLE 1728 | reverse complement strand
GTGTCCAGCATGGCGGCCACCGGCAGGCCCAGCTCCGCCCGCAGGGCCTTCAGGGCGTCCAGACGACCCTTGTGCTCCGCGTGGCTGCCGTGGGAGAAATTGAACCGGGCCACGTTCATGCCGGCCTCCAGCATCTGCCGCAGGACGCCCTCCCTGTCCGTGGCCGGACCGAGGGTGCACACGATCTTTGTCTTTCTCATAAATAAAAATCCACCTTTCGGTCAAAAGGGATACACACTGTAAGACAGTTTATCACAAAGCCGCAGCGCAAAAAAGTGGAAAAGTGTTCAATAAACAAGAGGGATCCGCCAAAAGGCCCGCCAGCGCGGGAAGGCTCACATCCCCAGCTTTTCCCGCAGGGCGGCGATCATCTCTTGATATTCGCCCTCGGAGAGCAGCACCGGCTCCGGATTCGTGATGGCAAAGGAACCGCCGAACTCGAATCCGCCCTCGTATTTGGGTACGATATGGAAGTGCAGGTGGGGATTCGTATCGCCGAAGGAGCCCAGGTTGATCTTGTCGCAGCCCCACAGTTCCTTCACTGCACCGGAGGCCCGGGCCAGATCCCGGGCGAAGGCGGCCAGCTCCTCCGGCCCGCACTCGCACAGCTCCTTCCGGTGGTTCTTCAGCGCCAGGGCGCAGCGGCCCTTGTGGGCCTGATCCTTGAAGAGATAGAGCACACCGGCCTCCATCTCGCCGACCTTGTACATGATGGCCTCCCGGCCCTCGTGATGTTCATCGCAGTAAAAGCATCCCATGGCTAGATCTCCTTTTGTCAGAATACGGAGGAAATTTTCCCCTTATTACCATACAACCCAAAACCGCCGCCGTCAAGCATCAGTTCAGGATTGCGCCGGGGCAGAGGTTCTGGTATCATCAGGGTATCAAGAACGAAGACGGAGGAGGAATCGACATGAAACTCGGCTTGGTGACGGACAGCCTGGCAGACCGCTCCCTGGCAGAGGCAGCGGCCGTCTGCCGGGGACTGGGGCTGGAGCAGGTGGAGCTGGGCTGCGGCAACTGGTCCCCGGCGCCCCATGTGGACCTGAAAGGGCTGACGGCGGACGCCGGTGCCCGGCACCGGCTGCTGGATACTCTGGGGGAAAACGGCCTCACGATCTCCGCCCTGAACTGCTCCGGCAACCCCCTGTTCCCCGGGGAGAAGGGAGCCGGAGACAGGGCGGTGGCGGAGGGCACGTTCCTCCTGGCGGAGCAGCTGGGGGTGGAGACCGTGGTGATGATGAGCGGCCTGCCCGGCGGCTGCCCGGAGGACCGCACTCCCACCTGGATCGTCACGTCCTGGCCGCCGGAGACGGAGGAAATCCTCCGCTACCAGTGGAAGGCGGCCGTCCCGGTGTGGAAGGCGCTGGCCGCCCGGGCCCGGGACCACGGGGTGAAGCGCATCGCCCTGGAGTTCCATGGCTGGCAGCTGGTGTACAATGTGGAGACGCTCCGCCGCCTGCGGAGTGAGGTGGGAGACGACATTCTGGGGGTGAATCTGGACCCCAGCCATCTCTTCTGGATGGGGGCGGACCCCGTGGAGGTGGCCCGCGCCCTGGCGGACTGCATCTACCATGTCCACATCAAGGACGTGCGCCTGGAGCCGGCTGCCGGGCAGAACACCCTGCTGGACACCAAGGGCGTGCTGGAGTTCGCCAGCCGCTCCTGGAACTTCGTCACCCCCGGCACAGGCCACGACGCCGCCTGGTGGCGCCGCTTTCTGGAGACGCTGCAGGACTGCGGCTACGACGGCGCCCTCAGCATCGAACAGGAGGATTACACCATCCCGCTGGAGGAGGCCCTGCAGAAGGCCGTGTCCCTGCTGCGGCAGGCGCTGCCCGCCTGAAATACGCAAAGCCCCGCCTCACGAACGAGGCGGGGCTTTTTTCAGAACAGGATCACCGCAGGAAATTCCAGTACAGGGTAATGGCCGCCGCCAGCAGGAGCTGCACGGCCAGGATCACCGGCACGCCCACCCGAAAGACCCGGTGGAGCGTCTTGTGGCGGAAGAGGTACATCCCCAGCAGGGCACCCACGCTGCCGCCCACCACGGCCAGAAGCAACAGATTTTTCTCCGGCACCCGCTGGCGGAACCGGGGGTGTTTGGCCAGGAGCTTGTCTACGCCGAAGATCAAAAAGGTCACAGTGTTGATGAGCACCAGCCAGGCGGCCAGCAGCCCCAGGGGAGAGCCGATGAAGGCAACGATACGGTCATTGTGCTCTGTGGGCAGATAGAGCGTCTTTTCTTCCATAACGGCCGCCTCCTGAAACAGCACTGGACTGGCCGGGAGTTCCCAGCCAGTCCAGTGTAGCAGAAGTTTCAGTTTTTGGCAAGCTTGCTGAGTTCCACAGCAGTGGCTGCCGCCAGCTTGGCGTTGTTGTACACCAGCTGGATATTGGAGGCCAGGGAGTCGCCGCCGGTCAGATCCTTGATCTTGGCCAGCAGGAAGGGCGTGGTCTCCTTGCCGTGGATACCCTGAGCCTTGGCCTCCTCCACGGCCTCGTCGATGGCCTTGTTGATGACGTCCGCGTCCATGGAGTACTCCTCCGGGATGGGGTTGGTCACCAGCATGCCGCCGCCCAGGCCCATATCCTGCTTGACATAAAAGGCTTTGGCCAGCTCCGCCGGGGTGTCGATCTCATAGTCCACGGCAAAGCCGCTCTTCCGGGTGTAGAAGGCGGGCAGCTCGCGGGTGCCGTAGCCGATGACGGGCACGCCGTGGGTCTCCAGGTACTCCAGGGTCAGCCCCAGGTCCAGAATGGACTTGGCGCCGGCACAGACCACCATCACGGGGGTGTGGGCCAGCTCCTCCAGATCGGCGGAGATGTCCATGGTGGTCTCAGCCCCCCGGTGCACGCCGCCGATGCCGCCGGTGGCGAACACGGAGATCCCGGCCATGTGGGCGATAATCATGGTAGTGGTGACAGTGGTGGCGCCGTCCCTGCCCTCCGCCACCAGCACGGGCAGATCCCGACGGCTGGCCTTGGCCACGGCAGGGCCGGTCTTGCCCAGGTAGTCGATCTCCTCGGGAGAGAGGCCGGCCTTCAGCCGCCCGCCGATGACGGCGATGGTGGCAGGGGTGGCGCCGTGTTCCCGGATGATCTTCTCCACGTTCAGGGCCGTCTCCACATTCTGGGGATAGGGCATGCCGTGGGAGATGATGGTGGATTCCAGTGCCACCACGGGACGACCCTCGTCCAGGGCCTTCTGCACTTCAGGGGCGATGTCGAGATACTTGTTCAGAGCCATGATAAAAACCTCCAGATTTGAATTTTGGTTATTCGATGGGGAATAGGGGGTCAGGAATTGGAAATGGGGGACCGGGAACTTTAAAGCCCAGCCCGCAGCTTCAGCGCTTCCGCGCTCATGGCGGGGTTGATGGTCTCCGCCCCCTCCATGGCGATGGCGGAGGCTGCCAGACCCGCCTTGGCGGTGCCCGTCAGATCCGTGCCCGCAAGATAGGCCCAGGTGATGGCTGCCATGAAGGCATCCCCGCAGCCGGTGGTGTTCACCATCTCCGCCGGCAGGACGGGCAGGTGCACCCGCTCCCCGGAACGGTCGGCGGCGAACACGCCGTCTCCGCCTAGAGAGATGAATACCCGGTGAAGACCGGTGGCCAGCAGGGCGTCCGCGGCGGCGCGCAGGCTGGCCTCATCGGTGATGGCCACGCCGGAGAGCAGCTCCGCCTCGATGCGGTTGGGCTTGAGGGTGTGGAGCCTGCCCAGCACCGGCTGCAGCTTCACCGCCTTGGCGGTGGAGACCGGGTCGGCAAAGATAGGCACCGGGCAGTTCTCTGCCAGATAGGCGATGCTCTCCGCGGGAATATTGGTGTCGATCACCAGCACCTGGCTGCCGGACAGCAGCTTCTGCCGCTGAGAGAGCAGCTGGGGTGTCAGATGGCGGTAGATGTCCATGTCACTGACCGCCAGCAGCATGTCGCCCTTCTCGTCGTTGATGAAGAGATAAGTGGAGGTGTGCCCCTCCGGGATCACCGGGGATTGGGAGATGTCGATGCCCAGTTCCCCGCAGCTGGCGGCGATCTTCTGGGCGTACAGGTCGTCGCCGAAGGCGGTGACCATCCGCACGTCCAGGCCCAGAAGGCTCATGTTGTGGGCGATGTTCCGGCCCACGCCGCCCAGACTCATCCGCACCGCGCCGGGGTTGGAGTCCCGGTCCACCGGCACCTCCGACGGCCAGCCGCCGATGTCCATGTTGACGCCGCCCACCACCGTGACATAGGGCGCTGTATGGACGATGTAGCCTTTGCCGGTGATGTAGCCCTTCTTCATCAGGTTGGAGATGTGCACCGCCACGGAGGACCGGGTGATGCCGGCCTTCTCCGCCAGCTCCTGCTGGGAGATGAGAGGGTTTTCTTCGATCCAGTTCAGAATCTGCCGTTCCCGCTGGGTCATGGCGCCGCCTCCTTGTAAGCAAAAATTAAGATATATAATCTAATGCTTAGTTTATCTGCTTTTTTGAAAAAGTCAAGACCCAATTTTTAGCCGTCTGCCGTCTGTGGGACGGGGATGCCCGCTTCGCCTGCCGCAGGTACCGGACAGAGAGGTGCTGATGGGGCGGGAGCTTCATGTTCTCCCAGCGGAATAAAAATCGCGCCGGAAGTGGAACCAAACCGCCGCCTTTGCCGACTATACAGGCAGAGGAGGCGATGCTTCATGAAAAAATGGTGCCTGTTTTTGAGCCTGTATTTCTGTATCTGTCTGCTGGCAGCCTGCGCCGGAGGGGACGTCTCCGCCGGTGCGGGGGCCGATTCCGGCGGCACACCCGCGGAGGAGACCCGGACCGGAGGAGAGACGACGGAGCCCGGCCGGGTGACGGAGACCTTCCGGCTGGTGACTGTGGGGGACGGCGATGATCCGGCTTCTGTGCTGGCCGGGACGGACGGCGGGGCCGGAGCTGTGTACACCCTGGACCTCTTCAGTGTGGAAGACCTGACTATCGAGGGATACACCCAGGAGGAGATGGACCTGCTGGACTGGTCTCCCATGCCTGGCGCTCTGGTGGAGGTCACCTGGGACGGCTCCGTCATGGAGTCCTACCCCATGCGGTTCGGCACGGTGGCCTCCGTTCGCATCCTGGAGGACGGCTTTGACGATCTGTGCCGGCTGTACCTGGACGTGCTGAACGATCTCTGGGAGGTGGACCCCAGCCTGAATGATGGCATCACGGAGCTGGGGGTGGACCTGTCCGGGACCTCCCTGCCGGAAAGCGAACAGGCCGCGGTGGCCTATGCCTTCGGCTCCGCCCACGGGCTGATGGCTATGGAGGGCACCTATCAGGACTTCGTGGACAGCGGGTATATCGACGGGGAAGCACTGTTCTGGAAGGACGGCTGCCTGTTCTCCGTCAAAGAGACCCAGGATGAAAACCCGGTGACCTTTAATCTGCCCAGTTTCGGTCCTGGGGACGAGATGCCGGACTACAGTGGCGTCCGCTTTGACGCGGAGAAGTGGCGCAGCGGCCTGGGGGCCTATTTCTTCACAGACTGCACCGCTGTCCGAAATGGCGGCGGCCAGTGGGGCGATTACACCGTGGGGGCGGAGGCGATCGCCTGAAAACCGGGAAAACGCCCGTTCCCTCTTGTAAAACTATTTGAAATGGAGTACAATATCCATGATTATGCAGCCATTTCCAGCAAAAACAAGAAAACGGGTGAAGTTTATGAGCTATACGAAAATCGCGGCCATCTACGCCGACAGCGAGGCGCTCTCCGGCCAGACGGTCACCGTGGGCGGCTGGGTCCGCACCATCCGGGACATGAAGACCTTCGGCTTCATCGAGCTGAACGACGGGTCCTGCTTCAAGAATCTCCAGGTGGTCATGGAGGCCGGGACGCTGGAGAACTATAAGGATATCGCCGCCCAGAACGTGGGCGCCGCCCTGATCGTCACCGGCACCGTCGTCCTGACGCCGGAGGCCAAGCAGCCCCTGGAGCTGAAGGCCGCCTCCATCGAGGTGGAGGGCACCTCCACCTCCGACTACCCCCTGCAGAAAAAGCGCCACAGCGTGGAGTTTCTGCGTACCATCCAGCACCTGCGGCCCCGGACGAACCTGTTTTCCGCCGTGTTCCGGGTGCGGAGCGTGGCGGCCTACGCCATTCATCAGTTCTTCCAGGAGCGGGGCTTCGTCTACGTCCACACCCCCATCATCACTGCCAGCGACTGTGAGGGCGCCGGCGAGATGTTCCGGGTCACCACGCTGGACCCCAAAAATCCGCCCATGACCGAGGATGGGGAGGTGGACTTCTCCCAGGACTTCTTCGGTAAACCTGCGAACCTCACCGTCTCCGGCCAGTTGAACGCGGAGAACTTCGCCATGGCCTTCGGGGACGTATATACCTTCGGCCCCACCTTCCGGGCGGAGAACTCCAACACCCAGCGCCACGCCGCCGAGTTCTGGATGATCGAGCCGGAAATGGCCTTCACAGACCTGAAGGGCGATATGGATGTGGCGGAGGCCATGATCAAGTTCGTCATCCGTCAGGTGATGGAAAAGTGCCCTCAGGAGCTGGCCTTTTTCAACAGCTTCGTGGACAAGGGCCTGCTGGAGCGGCTGGAGCACGTGGCCTCCTCTGACTTCGGCCGGGTGACCTATACCGAGGCAGTGGCGATTCTGGAGCAGCACAACGACCTGTTTGACTACAAGGTCTCCTGGGGCTGCGACCTGCAGACGGAACACGAGCGGTATCTCACCGAGCAGGTGTACAAGAAGCCGGTGTTCGTCACGGATTATCCCAAGGAGATCAAGGCGTTCTACATGCGCCTCAACGACGATGGGAAAACCGTGGCCGCGGCGGACTGCCTGGTACCCGGCATCGGCGAGATCATCGGCGGCAGCCAGCGCGAGGAGCGGCTGGAAATCCTGGAAAGCCGCATCCGGGAGCTGGGCATGAACCCCAAGGACTACTGGTGGTACTGCGACCTGCGGCGCTACGGCTCCTGCAAGCACGCGGGCTTCGGCCTGGGCTTTGAACGGCTGGTGATGTACCTCACCGGCGTCAGCAACATCCGGGACGTCCTGCCCCACCCGAGAACGGTCGGCAGTGCGGACTTTTAAAAAATAAAATCGACTCCGGCGCCCTGTCCATCTGCTTGGACAGGGCGCCGTTTTTTGCGGTTGTGGGGACGGAGGGTGGTACCCTTCTGCGCATTGCCGGCGGTCCGCCGCAACAGTTTTTCTTGAGGAGAGGCGGGGCCCTAGTGTATAGTTAGGAAAAACTCAAAAGGAGGAAAAAAATGGAAAGCGATACAATGGAACTTCTGCGCCTGATGCTGGCGCATCTGCGGCCCAGGCTTCAGGGACGGGACGAAGAGTGGCAGGCGCTGGAGCGGAAGCAGCAAGAACTGATGGCCAGCTTCCGGGAAACCCACGGCGGGGACGTGCCGCTGCTGGAGGAGGTCCTGGAGATGGAGGACGCCTGGGCTGGCGCGGGAGAACGGGCCTGCGCCGCCCACTTCTTTCTGGGGCTGCAAATGGGCCTGGACCTGGGGAAGTTGAACTATCTGCGGGAGGAATCGGCGCTGCCCCGGAGTGCGCGTGAAAGAGAGCGCCCGGACCACGTGGCCCGGGCGCTCTCTTTCAGTTAGATGAAGAATTGTGCCGGATCAGGCCAGCACCCGCACGCAGCGGTCGATGAGGGTCATGTGGACCGCTTCGCCCTCTGCGAAGCGCTTGGACAGCTGGGGGTTGTAGACCTCCACGATGATGGGCTGGTCGCCCAGCATGACCTCGTACTCCACTTTGGCACCGTAGTAAGTGGCCCGGGAGACACGGCCGGACAGGGGGCCCTCTTCCTCAGAGAGGAGAATAGACTCCGGACGAACCGCCAGGCAGCAGGGGCCGTCCTTCTGGACGCCCTCCATCTTGCCGGGGGCGGGGATGGGGAAGGTGTGGCCGCCCACTTCCACCAGGGCGTTCTCGCCGTCCATGCCGCGGAAGGTGCCGTCGATGAAGTTGGCCTTGCCGATGAAGTTGGCCACGAACCGGCTGTTGGGCTGCTCATAGATCTCTGTGGGCGTGCCCTGCTGGCAGATGACGCCGTCCTTCATGATGACCACCCGGTCGGAGATGGCCATGGCCTCGGACTGGTCATGGGTGACATAAAGGGAGGTGATGCCCAGCCGTTTCTGAAGGGCCCGGAGCTCGTCCCGCATGCTCTCCCGCAGCTTGGCGTCCAAGTTGGACAGGGGCTCGTCAAACAACAGCACGCTGGGCTCAATGACCACGGCGCGGGCCAGGGCCACCCGCTGCTGCTGTCCGCCGGAGAGCTGGTTGGGGAACCGGCGCTCCATACCGGTCAGCTGCATCAGCTCCATGACGGCGTTGGTGCGGCGGACCACCTCATCCTGGGAGACCTTGGCCACTTTCAGACCGTAGGCCACGTTCTCCCAGATGTTCAGATGGGGGAACAGAGCGTAGCTCTGGAACACCATGGAGATGCCCCGCTTGTTGGGGGGGATCTTGGCAACATCCCGCTCACCGATAAACACGCTGCCGCTGGTGGGGTACTCAAAGCCGGAGATCATCCGCAGCGTGGTGGTTTTGCCGCAGCCGGAAGGGCCCAGCAGCGTCACCATCTCGCCGTCCTGGATGTTCAGGTTGATGTGGTCCACAGCCACGAAATCCTTGCCGGTATCCGGCTGCTGGAAGATCTTGGTGATCTCTTTTAAAACCACGCCGGAGCTCTTTTTGCCCAGCGCCGACTTTTCCATCTGCTTGCTCATTTTGTTTCCTCCGTTTTCTCGTGAATGCCTGCGCCCTTGGGCACCCTGGAGCGGGGGGCCAGCAGCAGGTTGATCAATCCGTTGAAAATGCCGATAAACACCAGCAGGATTACGACCATCATGGTGACGAAGGCCGCAGCCTGGCTGTATTTTGCCTGGTCAAAGAGCGTGTAGATCTTGCTGGTGACCAGATCCCAGCGGGGAGAGACCAGGAAGATGATGGCGCTGACGGCAGTGATGGCCTTCACGAAGGAGTACACCAGGCCGGAGAAGAAGGCGTTGCGCAGCATAGGCAGGGAGATCCGGCGGAAGGAGTAGCCGCTGCCGGCACCCAGAATGGTGGAGGCCTCTTCAATGGAGTTGTCGATCTGCAGCAGCGTGGTGGTGCCGGACTCAATCGCCACCGGCATATTCCGGAACACGAACACGATCACCAGGATGGCAGCGGTGCCGGTGAGCACCAGGAAGCCGGTGTTGAAGGCCAGGATGTAGGCGATGCCCAGCACAGTGCCGGGGACGGCGAACATCAGAACAGAGGACACCTCGATAAACCGTTTGCCGTAGTAGTCCCGCTTGGCGGTGATGTAGGCGATGACCATGCCCAGCAGGCCGCCGATCAGCGCTCCGATCAGACCCAGGATAATGGAGTTCCGCAGGCTGTCCCAGCCCTGCTGCAAGGCGCGGGTGTACTGGTCCAGGGTGAGGGTGTAGTCGTAGCCCCAGGTCTTGACGAAGGAACCAAAGACCACTGTGCCGTAGAACAGGATGATGACCGCGGCCACCACCAGGCAGACAGCGAACAGGGGCCATTTGATATGGGGCTCATCGATGAGCTTGCGGGCCTGGGTGGGCTTGCCCGTGACGGTGACGAAACTCTTTTTGTTGACCCAGTATTTGTTCAGCAGATAGGCCAGCATGGTAGGCACCAGCATCAAAAGCGCCAGCACGGAGCCCTTCTGCATGTCATAGCTGCCGGTGATGGTTTGATAGACTTCCACAGATAAGGTGGTGAAATCGCCGCCGATGGTGGCGGGATTGGAGAAGTCCTCCAGAGACTGGATGAACACCAGCAGGCAGCCGGAGATGATGCCCGGCAGGGACAGCGGAAAGGTGACCGTCCAGAAGGTGTGCCACCGGCTGGCGCCCATGTTGCAGGCGGCGTCCTCCACCGATGCGTCGATGGAGGAGAGGATGCCGGAGAGGGTCATATAGGCGATGGGGAAGAAACTCAGCACCTGCACCACGATCAGGCTGCCCATGCCGTAGACGTCGTTGTCCGTGATCTTCAGCAGCCCGTTGGTAATCAGCCCCTGCCGCCCGAACAGAAAGATGATGGACAGGCACAGAATGAAGGGCGGGGACAGGATGGGCAGGGTGGCGATGGTCTTCAGAAAGCCCTTGCAGGGGACGTTTGTGCGGGTGATGGTATAGGCGAAGATGTAGCCGATGAAGGTGGCGATCACTGCCACGATCACTCCCAGCACCATGGTGCGGCCGAACGTCTTTAAATACCGGGAGGTGGAAAAGATCTCCGCCGCGGTAGCCAGGGAGAAAGTCCCGGACGCATCGGTCAGGCTGAAGAGCAGAATCTTCACCAGGGGATAGATGACGAATAAAAGCAGGAGCACGATGACCGTAAGGATCGAAATCAGCATGATGGGCTGACGCATGATCATCTTGGATTCGTTCCGCCTTTTCAGGCGGGCGGCGCTTTTGCCGCCCGAACCAGCAGCGTTTGCCATTTGGGTTCCTCCTGTTGATTTTCAAGCGTTTGGCAAGAGGACTTCCTCCCCGCCGGGGAGGAAGTCCTGCAGGCATAGAGAGAATCTTCCGGAATTACTCCAGATTTTCAGAGCTGGCGATGTTCGCCTCGAACTGCGCGACGAACTCGTCCTTGTGCTCGGCAGCCCAGACGGCATCATAGTCGATGACGGCCACGGAGTCCAGCGTCACCAGACCCTCGGCCGGAGTGGCCTGGGAGTTGGTGGGCACCCGGAAGGAATTGTTCTCGGCATACAGGTTCTGACCCTCTGCAGAGCACATGAAGTCGATGAACTTCTTGGCGTTTTCCTGCTCGTCAGCGGGACCGCCCTTGATCAGGGCCATGGCACCCACCTCATAGCCGGTGCCGTCGGTGGGGAAGGACAGCTCGATGGGATAGCCCTCGGTGGTGGGCTGCAGACCGTCGTGAGAGAAGGTCAGGGCAATGGCCGCCTCGCCCAGGGCCACGCCGTTGGGAGCGGCGGAACCGGACTTGGTGTACTGGGACATGTTCTTGTCCAGCTCCTTCAGGTAATCCCACACGGCATCCTCACCCTTCAGCTGGATCAGCGTGGCCAGAACGGTGTAGGCGGTGCCGGAGGTGGCGGGGTGGGCCATAATGATCATATCCTGATACTTGGGATCCAGCAGGTCATCCCAGCTGGTGGGATAATCATACCCTTTGTCCGCGAACCAGTCCTTGTTGCAGGCGAAGGCGATGGCGCCCACATAGATGGGGTTCCACACGCCGTCGGGGTCCAGATAGTTCTCCGGGGTGTTGGACAGCTCGGGGGACTGATAGGCCTCCAGCAGGCCCTGGTTGGAGGCGGCGATGTAGTTGTCGGTGGAGCCGCCGAACATCAGGGAGGCCTGGGGATTGTCCTTCTCAGCAGCCACACGGGTCAGCATCTCACCGGCGGAGAGCCGCAGAGCGTTGACCTTGATGCCGGTGGCCTCCTCAAACGCGTTGAAGTAGTAGGCCACCTCGGCCTCGGGGAATGCCGTGTAGACGGTCAGCTCGTTGCTGCCGCTGGACTCCCCGCCGTCCCCTTCGGAGGAGGTGTCACTGTTGCCGCCGCCGCAGGCGGTGAGCATTCCCAGCGTCATGGCCAGGGTAAGGAGCAGCGCGAATAGACGTTTGCTCTGTTTCATAAGAGTGTCTCCTTTTCACCAATTTTAGGTTCCGGATCCTCCGGGATTTTAGGGATATTGTAGCATCTCCGGAAAAGAGTGTCAATAATTGGTAACGTTTGCACACAGGAAGAACCCCATAAGGCAAAGACAAAAATAGAAAAAATGTATTTACATAAGAGACAAAAATGGTGGCGGCGCTGGCTTTTTCCGGAAGTTTTGTTAAAAAGCGGAAGGGGAAATTGGTGAAACTATAAAATTTATGACAGCGCTTACTTTCAAACACGTGCCCTTCAAAACCGTTTCGTATCCCCGGGACCCGGCTGGACTGAAATTGCCCAAATTTTTCTCCAGGCTTTAGGCAATCAGCCGAAGATTTCCGCCAGAGTGTGGAAGATATTGACTTCTCTTCCGGCTTGTGATAAACATAAAAGAAACAATTTGGGCGCTTTGGGTTCGTCGAAATTTGTCAAGAATGCTGAGAATGGCGCCGTTCAAACAGCTTTATTTAACCATGCAACCGTTTCCGGGAATATGCGGCAACATCTGCCGCAGAGGTGACCTGCCGAAAGAGAGGGGAGAGTTGGCGGAGCCATTCCTCCCCTTTTTATTGTTTGACTGCCCGGCGCGGGGCGGAGAGAGGAGTGTGCACAGAATGATGGAAGGACTGGCATACCTGCGGGAGATGAACGTGGCCTCCGTCCTGCTGCGCCTGACTGTGGCCATGCTCTTCGGGGGCTTCATCGGACTGGAGCGGGAGCGGAAGCGCCGGCCGGCAGGCTTCCGGACCTATATGCTGGTATGCTTGGGCGCGGCGCTGACCATGCTGCTCAGTCAGTATGAGAGCTATATGGTGACCCACGCCTGGCATGAGACCGCCATGGAGATCGGCCTGCGGACGGATGTGTCCCGCTTCGGCGCCCAGGTCATCAACGGCATCGGCTTTCTGGGTGCGGGCACCATCATCGTCACCGGCAAGCAGGAGGTGAAGGGACTGACCACGGCGGCGGGCCTTTGGGCGTCCGCCTGTATGGGTCTGGCCATCGGCGCGGGATTTTACGAGTGCGTACTTTTGGGCTTCCTGCTGATCCTGCTGACCAACCGGCTGCTGCCCTTCGTGGAGGATGCCATCATCGAAAGCGCCCGGAACATGAACATCTATGTGGAATTCCAGACGCTGGACAATCTGGGGGACATCATTGCCCGCATCAAGTCTCAGGGCGGACAGATTTATGAAGTGGATCTGGACCGGGGCCGGGAGGAGCGGTCCAAGAATCCCAGCGCGGTGTTCTCCATTCGGCTGCCCGGCAGGCACTACCACGTCCGGGTCCTGGCGGCGATCTCCGAGTTGGAGAGCGTCTACACCATTGATGAAATCTGAGGGAGGTGCGGAGATTGCTGCCGATTTTTGACGGTGTGCGGGATGTGACCGTGCTGTCCACCACGCTGCGGATGCTGCTGGCGGTGGTGTGCGGCGGTCTCATCGGGCTGGAGCGGGAGTACAAGCGCCGGCCGGCGGGGTTCCGCACCCATATCCTGATCTGCCTGGGGGCGGCCATGACGACCCTCACCAGCCAGTTCCTTTATTTGAACCTCCATTACTACACGGACATGGCCCGGCTGGGAGCCCAGGTGGTGGCGGGCATTGGCTTCATCGGCGCAGGCGCCATCATCGTCACCCGGCGCCGCCGGGTGAAGGGGCTCACTACGGCGGCGGGACTCTGGGCGGCGGCCATTGTGGGCCTGTGCCTGGGCGGCGGGTTCTACGAGGGCGGCATCTTCGCCACGGCGCTGATTCTGGCGGCGGAGATGTTCCTGTCCAAGCTGGAGTACCGGATGCTGGACAACGCCCCGGAGGTGAACCTCTATATGGAGTACAGTAACAAGACCTGCCTGGACAATGTGCTGCGGCTGTTCCGGGATTTGAACCTGAAGGTGCTGAACATGGAGATTACCCGCTCTACGGAGACGGAGACGCACAATGCCTGCGCCCTCTTTACCCTGCGGCTGAACAAGCGGTGCCGGGTGGAGCAGCTGATCCCCAAGATGAACGCCACGGAGGGCGTGGTGTCGGTAGAGGAGTTGTAACAGCGGCGCAAGCCGGAAGAATAGGAGAGAGACTATGAAAAAAACGTATGACGTACTGGTGATCGGCCCGGTGTCCCTGGATCACAACATCGACTATCAGGGCAACGAACGCAAGGAGGTGGGCGGCGCCGTGGTGGCCTCCGGCTTTGCGGCTGCCAAAAGCGGCAACCGCACCGCCGTGTTTACCAAGCTGAATCCCGCGGATGCGGATGTGGAGGAGCGGTTCGCCGGGTCCGGTGCGGATGTGTACTGGAAGCCGTCTCAGGCCACCTGCTCCATCCGCAACCAGTATTTCACCGCCGACAAAGAAAAGCGGGCCTGCACCTCCATGGGGGTGTGCGATCCCTTCCGGTTCGATGAGCTGCCGGATATCGAGACCAAGATCTATCACTTCGCCGGCCTGGTGTACGGCGACTTCGACGGTGCCCTCTTTGCCGAGGCAGCCAGGCACGGCAAGGTGGCGGTGGATGTCCAGTGCCTGCTGCGCCATGTGGAGGCGGACAGGACCATGGCCTTCCACGACTGGGCGGAAAAGAAGCAGTACCTGCCGGTGATCGACTACCTCAAGACCGACGCGGCGGAGGCGGAGATCCTGACGGGCCTCACCGATCGGGCGGAGGCCGCCAAGCTCCTGCACAGCTGGGGCGCCAAGGAGGTCCTCATCACCCACAACACCGAGGTGCTGGCCTACGACGGGGTGACCACCTACACCTGTCCCATCAAGGCACGGAACCTCTCCGGCCGGACCGGGCGGGGCGACACCACCTTTGCCGGCTATATCACGGAGCGCCAGCGGGCCGGGGTGGAGGAGGCCCTGCGGTACTGCACGGCCCTGGTCTCCCTGAAGATGGAGACGCCGGGCCCCTTCCAGGGCACCCGACAGGATGTGCTGGATTATATCCGGGAGTTTTATTGAGAAGGCACAGGAGCCGTCCGCAGACAGCGGACGGCTCCTGTACAAAAACTCCATTGACAATGGGTATTGTCCGTGATAAGGTAACAAGTGTCAATTACATAAAGGCAAACGAAGTCCCTAGAGAAACGGCGCAAGCCTGCCGAAGGAGTGAAACTCTCAGGTGTCCCGGCACGGGATGAGGACTAGGGATGGATGTGGCTCTGGAGAAGCTCAGATGAGTACCGAAGGTGCAAGGCGGGAAATCCCGCTGAATCTCTCAGGTAAAAGGACAGAGTAAAGGGCAGGCCCTTCCGCACAGCGGAGGGGGCCGGCGCTTTGTTGGGCTGGGCAGGGTCTGTCCGGCCCTTTTCGTTTGCGGACAAGGAGAGAGAAAACATGGACATGGATCTGTTGGCCGCAAAGGTCAGCGAACTGGCCGGCTTTGTGTGGAACGGCCTGCTGCTGTATCTGCTGGTGGGTACCGGCATCATCTTCACCATCCGCACCCGGTTCATCCAGGTGCGCAAATTCGGCGCCGGCTTCCGGCGGCTGTTCGGCAGCGTGAACCTCAACGGCGAGAAGGCCGGCAAGGAGGGCATGAGCTCCTTCCAGGCGGTGGCAACCTCTATCGCCGCCCAGGTGGGCACAGGCAACATCACCGGCTGCGCCACCGCCATGATCTCCGGCGGCCCCGGCGCCATCTTCTGGATGTGGCTGGCGGCCTTCTTCGGCATGGCCACCATCTACGGCGAGGCGGTGCTGGCCCAGACCTTCAAGACCAAGGACGAGACGGGGCACGTCATCGGCGGACCCGTCTACTACATCCGGCAGGCATTCAAGGGGACCTTCGGCAAGATCCTGGCGGGCTTCTTCGCGCTGGCTATCATCTTCGCCCTGGGCTTCACCGGCAACATGGTCCAGTCCAACGCCATCAGCAACGCCTTCCAGGAGGCGCTGGGCATCCCCACCTGGATCGTGGGCGTGGTGCTGGCGGTGGTGGCCGCCTTCATCTTCCTGGGCGGCGTCACCCGCATTGCCGCCGTCACGGAGAAGCTGGTGCCTGTCATGGCCTGCTTCTATCTGGTGGGCGGCCTCGTCATGCTGATTGCCAATATTACCAACCTGCCTCACGCCTTTGCCCTGATTTTTGAGGGTGCCTTCAACCCCCAGGCCATCCTGGGCGGCGCCGTGGGTATCGGCGTGCGGGAGGCCATGCGCTACGGCGTGGCCCGGGGCCTGTTCTCAAACGAGGCAGGCATGGGTTCTACCCCCCACGCCCACGCCATGGCCAAGGTGGAAAAGCCCCAGGACCAGGGCGTTGTGGCCATGGTCTGTGTGTTTATCGACACCTTTGTGGTCCTGACCATAACCGCCCTGGTGATGATTACCAGCGGCGCGCTGAACGTGGGCGACATGGCTGCCAATCCGGCGGCGGAGAACATGGCCCAGGTGGCGTTTTCCACGGTGTTCGGCAGCTTCGGCAATTTCTATGTGGCCATCTGCCTGCTGTTCTTTGCCTTCTCTACCATCATCGGCTGGTACTTCTTCGGCGAGCAGAACGTGAAGTATCTATTCGGTGTGAAGGCTGTCAAGGTCTACGCCTGCATTGCGGTGGTGTGCGTGGCCCTGGGGGCTGTGCTGGAGGCTCCCCTGGTCTGGAACCTCTCCGACCTGTTCAATGCGCTGATGGTGTTCCCCAACCTGCTGGCGCTGCTGGCCCTCAGCGGGCTGGTGGCCAAGGCGGCCAGGGGAGGGGACGCCCTGCGCAAATAAGCGCCCCGCCCAGAAAGAGACCCTCCGCCCGAAGTTCCGGGCGGAGGGTCTCTTCAAGCATCCCGGGCGGGGAGGGCCGGACCGCCCTGGCCGTAGGGGAGGGTGAAGACCGGGATGCCCTCCATGGCCGGGGCGATGGCGTACATGGGATAAAAAAGCGACAGACCCTCCGCCGTAAGATAGAAGTTCTGCGGGTTGAAATGGCGCCGCAGCAGCCGGCGGACGCCCTCATGGTACCGGGAGATCCCAGCCGTCTCCTGCCGCTGGATCTCCGCCTCCGCTGCCTCCATCAGCCGCCGCTTCCATCCGCTGCGGCGGGGAAAGAAGGCGGACAGAGGCACCGGATAGCCGGAGGTCAGATCCCAGGTATCCCCATGGCGCAGAAGCGTGGGGCGCCCTGAAAAGCCGCTCTCCCGGGACTGGGTATACAGGCTCCAGAGGCCGCCGTCGTTGTAGGTGACCTGATAGGTCAGCTCCGCCCGGAAGTGGGGCAGGGGCAGGCTGGCCGCCAGAGCAGCGCGGTATTCCTCCGCCGCCGCAGGCAGGAGGTACGTCTCACAATAGCGTAGGAAGGAACGGCACTGGAGCTGGTAATACCGCCGGATGCGGCGGGAGACTTTGTCCGCTGCTGGAACTGGTTCCGGCAGGGAGATGGAGGCGGAGAGCACAGGGATCTCCTCTACGGTCCATTCCCGCTCCGCGGTCATGGCCTCTGCGTGCAGCTGGGTGAGAGGTTCGTTCATAGGCGCCGCTCCTTCCGAAAAGATGCTGTTCTGCACCAGCCTATGCCCTGCCGCCGGGCGGGGTGACTGGACACGCTTTAAAGTGCAAGAAATTTTTTCTGTCCGGAGCCCTTTACTTTCACGCGGCAGAGTGTTAAAATACATCTTGGCGGCGAAGCGCCGCAAATCTGTTGGAGCCTCCCAGAAAGGGTACTGGATATGGTAAAGATCGGCAAGAAGGAAAAGAACGGCGAGCTGTACAAGGCGATCCTGCTGCTGAAGGACGAGCAGGAGTGCTATGAGTTCTTCCAGGATCTGTGTACCGTGTCGGAGCTGCGGGCCATGGAGCAGCGGTTCGAGGTAGCCTCCCTGCTGGACGACGGCATGATCTATAACGAGATCCTGGAGCGCACCGGCGCCTCCAGCGCCACCATCAGCCGGGTGAACCGGTCCCTCAGCTACGGCACCGGGGCCTACGAGAAGATTTTCGCCCGGTACAAGAAGCGGGACAAATGAGCAGTTATGACGCCCTGGCCGCCAGCTACGATGCCCTGACAGTGGATGTGGAATACCGCCGGCGGGCAGACTACCTGACGCGGCAGTTCCACAGAAGCGCCCTCCCGGTGGAGACGGTGCTGGATCTGGCCTGCGGAACCGGCACCATGGCCTGCCTGCTGGCGGAGCGGGGATACCGGATGATCGCCGTGGACGGATCCGAGGAGATGTTGACCCAGGCGGCCTGGAAGGCGGCGGCGTTGGAGCAGCCGCCGATGTTCCTGCACCAGTCCATGCCCCGCCTGCACCTGGGCATGGAGGTGGATGCGGCGATCTCCACCCTGGACGCGCTGAACTACCTCACCCGGACGGCAGACCTGCGGGAGACGCTGCGGCGGGTATACCGCTGGCTGCGGCCCGGCGGACTGTTCCTGTTCGATGTGAACACCCCCTACAAGCTCCGGCGGATGGACGGGCAGGTCTATCTGGACGAGACAGAGGACAGCTACTGCGTCTGGCGGACCTTCTACGCCCCCGGCCGGAAGATCTGCACCTATCAGGTGGACCTGTTCCGGCTGAACGCCAACGGGAGCTGGGACCGGGCCTTTGAGGAGCACCGGGAGCGGGCCTGGGGGCGGGAGGAGCTGGAGACGTATCTGACGGAGGCGGGCTTCGGCGCTGTCACCGTCACCGGCGACCTCACCAGCCGTCCACCGGCGGCGGAGGAGGACCGCTGGATTTTCCGGTGTCAAAAGCCGGTCAGACCAAGATAAAACAGGAGTTTGTACAATGAGCGATCAGTTGATCCGGGCCATCTCCAAGGATGGCCATATCAAGGCCACGGCAGTTTCCACCCGGGCGCTCACAGAGCGCGCCCGTCAGATCCACAAGGCTCTGCCTGTGGCCACGGCGGCGCTGGGCCGGACGCTGGCTGCGGTCTCCATGATGGGCAACGCCCTGAAGGAGGACGGGGCCAGCGTGACGCTGCAGATCAAGGGCGGAGGCCCGCTGGGAACGCTGCTGGCGGTGTCCGATAACCAGGGCAACGTCCGGGGAACGGTGGACAATCCTGTCGTGGACCTGCCTCTGCGGCCCGACGGCAAGCTGGATGTGGGGGCCGCTGTGGGCCATGAGGGTACGTTGACGGTGATCCGGGACCTGAACATGAAGGAGCCCTATGTGGGCAGCGTGGGCCTGTTGGGCGGCGAAATCGCGGAGGACCTAGCGGCCTATTTCGTGGAGTCCGAACAGATCCCCACGGCTTGCGGCCTGGGGGTGCTGGTAGACCGGGACCAGAGCGTGCTGGCCGCCGGCGGGTATCTGATCCAGCTGCTGCCCGGCGCTGGCGAGGATGTCATCGCCAAGGTGGAGGGCAGCCTGATGGCCGCAGGGCCGGTGACGGGACTTTTGCGGAATGATCCGGACCCGGAGGCTATGCTGCGGCACGCTCTGTCGGATTTCGACCTGGAGATCCTGGAGAGGAGCCCCATCGAGTACCGCTGCTACTGCAGCCGGGACAGGATGGAGCGGGCCCTCATCAGCCTGGGGCCGGAGGAACTTCAGGCCATGATCGACGAGCAGGGCAGCGCGGACCTCACCTGCCGCTTCTGTGACAATGTGCAGCACTTCTCCAGAGCAGATCTGGAGGCCATGGTCCGGGGGCTCCAGAAAAAAATGTAAAAAAATTAAATTTCCAGTTGACAGACCGGGCGTCTTTGAGTATAATAACTTTTGCCGTCTGAAATGAGCGGCAATCGGGGAGCATAGCTCAGCTGGTTAGAGCACCTGCCTTACAAGCAGGGGGTCACTGGTTCGAGTCCAGTTGTTCCCACCACAAATGGCCCGGTAGTTCAGTTGGTTAGAACGCTAGCCTGTCACGCTAGAGGTCGACGGTTCGAGCCCGTTCCGGGTCGCCATCTCCCACGAGATGGAGTTCCATCTCGTGGGTCCCCTTGGGGTTGCAATTCCCCTCCCGCGCCGTGCGGCGCGGAAAAGATTTGCCCAGATAGCTCAGTTGGTAGAGCAGGGGACTGAAAATCCCCGTGTCGCTGGTTCGATTCCGGCTCTGGGCACCACTTGCGGGCATAGCTCATCTGGTAGAGCGCCACCTTGCCAAGGTGGAGGTAGCGAGTTCGAGCCTCGTTGCCCGCTCCACTGAGAATGCCCACACGATCTTGTGTGGGCATTCTCAGTGGAAAAGAAAATTTAAAAAAGCAGTGGACATTTCGGTTCAAACTGCATATAATAAAATAGAAGCAACGGTGACATAGCCAAGTGGTAAGGCAAGGGTCTGCAAAACCCTGATTCCCCGGCTCAAATCCGGGTGTCACCTCCAGAAAAACAACCACATCGAAAAGATGTGGTTGTTTTTTTGTCTAAATGCATTCATGGGCGCAGGGGATTGGATTCCGCCTGTGCCCGCTTTTCTTTTTCAGCGGAACCATCCGCACGGCGGAAAGGCTCTGCCCCGCAATCGGACCGCAAAGAATACGGCTCCGCTCGCCTATGCGATTCGATTGCGGGGACGTGTGCCTGCGGATGCTGCTTTGACGAAAATGGATGGGAAGATGGCGGACTTTTTTGGGGAAAAAGATAGCTAAAACGGCAAATTCTTTACGAAAAATATACAAGAGCCTGTGAGAAAAACGTGCTATAATGAGTTCGAATAAACAGAGATGTGGGAGACCAGCCCCCGATCCGCCGGCGCGCCCTCCAGGCTGCCGTACGGGTCTGGGGCGTTTTCCCTAGAAGGAGTGTATATGGCACATATCAATTCGGATATTCTGCGCCTCGGCGTGGATGTGGGGTCCACCACCGTCAAAGCAGTGGCCCTGGACCCGGCTGACAACAGCGTACTGTTCACCCGCTATCAGCGGCATAACGCCCATCAGGCGGATACCGTCCGGCAGCTGCTGGAGGAGGCGGCCGGTCACTTTCCCGGCATGCGGTTCCGTATCGGCGTGTGCGGGTCCGGCGGACGGCCCATTGCCGCCGCCCTGGGGGCCTGCTATGTCCAGGAGGTGGTGGCCAACGCGGCGGCAGTCCGGGCCTTGTATCCGGAGGTCCGCACCGCGGTGGAACTGGGCGGACAGGATGCCAAGGTGATCTTCTTCCGCTATGACGAGGCCAGCGGAAAGCTCCAGACCTCCGACATGCGGATGAACGGCAGCTGCGCCGGAGGCACCGGCGCGTTTATCGATGAGATCGCCGCGCTGCTGAACGTGCCGGCGGACGAGTTCGAGCAACTGGCTGCCCGCGGGAAGACCGTTTACAGCATCTCCGGCCGCTGCGGCGTGTTTGCCAAGACAGACATCCAGCCCTTGCTGATCCAGGGGGCGGAGCGGGCGGATATCGCGCTTTCCACCTTCCACGCCATCGCCAAGCAGACCATCGGCGGCCTGTCCCAGGGACTGGAGCTGACGGCCCCCATCATCTTTGAGGGCGGCCCGCTGACCTTCAACCCCACGCTGGTGCAGGTGTTTGCGGAGCGGCTGAATCTGGAGGAAAGGGATATCGTTCGACCGGACCACCCGGAGACCATCGTGGCCCGGGGCACCGCCATCGCCATCGACGAGCTGTTCCCCGGACAGGAGGACGCCATGACCCTGGCAGAGGCCATGGAGCGGCTGGACAAGGCCCCGGCCCAGACCGAAGGGCCCTCCGGCACCGGCAGGCCCTTCTTTGCCAGCGACGAGGAGCGGGAGGTCTTTCTCCGCCGCCACCGGGCGGAGCTGCGCCGGCCGGTGGATGCCGCGGACCGGCAGATTCTGCGGGGGTACATCGGCATCGACTCCGGCTCCACCACCTCCAAGTTCGTCTTTATAGACGAGAACGAGCAGGTGACGGACACTTTCTACGCCAACAACCAGGGGGAGCCGCTGAAGGTGGTCCGGGAGGGCCTGCTGGCCCTGGCGGAGAAGTATGAGAAGCTGGGCATCCAGCTGGAGGTGCTGGGCCTGGGCACCACCGGCTACGGCGAGCAGATGCTCTCTGCTGCCTTTCACGCCGACTACCACACAGTAGAGACCGTGGCCCACGCCCGGGGCTGCCGCCGCTTCTTCCCGGACGCCACGTTTCTGCTGGACATCGGCGGCCAGGACATGAAGGCCATCTGGCTGAAGGACGGCGTGGTCACGAACATCATGCTGAACGAGGCATGCTCCTCCGGCTGCGGCTCCTTTTTGGAGAACTTCGCCGCCACCCTGGGGATGCCGGTGGACCAGGTGGCGGACGCCGCCTTCCGATCTCAGGCCCCTGCCGAGCTGGGCAGCCGGTGCACTGTGTTCATGAACAGCACCATCATCAACGAGCAGCGCAACGGCAAGCAGCCTGACGAGCTGATGGCGGGGCTGTGTCGGTCCATCATCGAGAACGTGTTCACCAAGGTGGTCCGCATCGCCAACGTGGCGGAGCTGGGGGATCGGGTAGTGGTCCAGGGGGGCACCTTCCGAAACTTCGCCGTCCTGCGGGCCCTGGAGGAGTATCTGGGCCGGGACGTGACCCTGGCCCCCTATCCCGGCGAGATGGGCGCTCTGGGTGCGGCTCTCGCGGTGAAGCAGGAGGTGGAGGCCCACGGCTACGCCAACGGCCGCTGCTCCGCTTTTATCGGCTTTGACGCGGTGAAAAATTTCCAATACACCCGGGAGAGCGGTGTACTCTGCCCCCACTGCACCAACCACTGCAGCCGGACGATCCTGCATTTCCCGGACGGTGGCTGCTATGTCACCGGCAACCGGTGCGACCGGGGCGCCGTTGTGATGGAGGCGGCACCTGCCCATAAGGCCCAGGAAGTGCCGGACCTGTTCCGGCTGCGGCAGGAGTTGCTGTTCAAGACATATCCGGTATCCACCGTGCGGGAGGAGCAGAGCCAGACCGTGGGCCTGCCTCGGGTGCTGGAGTTCTGGGACAGCATGCCCTTCTGGAGTACCTTCTTCCGGGCTCTGGGATATCGGGTGAAGTTCTCCCATCCCAGCAGCCGCAGACAGTATGAGAGCGGACTGCAGTACGTGGCGTCGGACACCATCTGTTTTCCGGCCAAGCTGGTCCACGGCCATGTGCTGGACCTGTCCAAACAGGGCGTAGACCGGATCTTCCTGCCCTATATCCTCCACATGCCCACAGAGAACAAAGGGGAGAAGAGCCCCTACGTCTGCCCGGTCATCATGGGCTACTCCATGGTGGTGCGGAACTTCCAGTCCCCCGGGGAGCACTTCTCCGTGGGCTTTGAGACGCCGGTGTTCCACTGGTTCAGCAAGCAGGACCGGAAGCGGCAGATCTGCCGGTATGCCGTGGAACACTGTGGCGCCACAAAGCGGCAGGCGGAGGCCGCTTACCGTCAGGCGGAGACGGCCATCCTCTCTTTCCGCCATCAGCTGGTGGAGGAGGGAAAGCGGGTCATCGCGGACACCGGGAAGGCGGGCGGTTTCGCCGTGGTGCTGGCGGGACGGCCCTATCACACGGACCCCCTCGTCAACCACGACCTGTCCGGGATGTTCACCCGCCGGGGCATCCCGGTGCTGACGGTGGATAGCCTGCCCGGACTGGAGAAGGCGGACCTGCGCCGGTCCCGTGTGGAGATCACCAATGACTTCCACGCCCGGATGCTCTCCGGCGCCATGGTGACAGCGGAGCAGCCCTGCCTGGAGTACGTGCAGATCGTCAGCTTTGGCTGCGGCCATGATGCCATTTTGTCCGATGAGATCATCCGCCTGCTGGGGGAGGGCAGCGGCAAGCCGCCCCTGATCCTGAAGGTGGACGAGAGCGAGGCCGCCGGGTCTCTCGGCATCCGGGTCCAGTCCTTTATTGAGACGGTACAGCTGCGCCGCTCTGCCCAGGCGGAGCAGGCGGCCTGCCGCCTGCCGGAGCCCTACGCGGTGAAGTACCGCGAGGAGGACCGGAAGCTGCGGACTGTGCTGGTGCCAAATATCTCCGCCCCGGTGTCCACTCTTCTCACGGCCTTGATGGACCGGGAGGGTATTCGGGCGGTGAGCCTGCCGGTGGGCGGCGTGGAGCAGATCCGGGTGGGGAAGAAGTACACCCACAATGACATCTGCTTCCCCTGTCAGATGGTCATCGGCGAGCTGATCGACGCCCTGCAGAAGGGAAACTATCCGGAGGACTCCGTGGCCGTGGGCATGGCCAAGCTCAGCTGCGACTGCCGGATGGCCAATTACACCGCGATTCTGCGCAAGGCGCTGGACAGCGCCGGATTTGAAAACGTCCCCATCCTCACCACAGACCCTGGCGACACCAAGGGTATCCACCCCGGCGTGTCCATGCTGGGGGCCCGGTCTGTGCTGCTGGCGGCGTGGGCCTTCTCCATGCTGGACATTCTGGAGGAGCTGTGCCGGAAGATCCGCCCCTATGAGACGGCGGCAGGCGAGACGAACCGCGTGTTCAGCGAATGTGTGGAGTGGATTGCCGCCGCATCCAAGCAGGGGCTGGGCAAGATGATCGGTGCCTTCCGGCGGGCCATCGAGGCATTCCGGGGGCTCCGCTATGACCGCTCCCGCCGCAAGCCCCGGGTGCTGGTCACCGGCGAGCTGCTGGTGAACTTTCATCCCGGCACCAACTTCCACGTGGAGGAGTACCTGGAACGCAACGACATGGAGGTCATCCTGCCCCGCATCACCTACCAGTTCCGCAAGGACTTCCAGGCGGCCATCAGCGAGATCCGGGACTTCGGTGCCCATCTGGCGCCCTATCCCTTCGCCCTGGACGGCGCCGTGGAGTTCATCCAGCGGTTTTTGGAGCGCATTGCCCGGTCCCATCCCCTGTATCACCCGGCGGCCCGGCCTCAGGACCTGTACAGTGACGTGGAGCACTTCATCCCCAAGACCCTCACCTGCGGCGAGGGCTGGCTGATGGCGGGCGAGATCGCCCACTACGCCCACCAGGGGGTCCGGTCCTTCATCATCCTCCAGCCCTTTGGGTGCCTGCCCAACCACGTGTGCGGCCGGGGCGTCACCAAGCGGCTCAAGGAGGAGTTCCCCGGCGTGCAGATCCTGCCCCTGGACCTGGATCCGGACACCAGCTACGCCAATGTGGAGAACCGGCTCCAGATGCTCATCATGAATCAGACCGCGGAGGCGGAGCATTCCGCAGCTAGTGTGGAACCGGCACCCCAAAAGACCCGGGGCGGTTCGCCCCGTCCGGCGCTGTCCTCTACATAAGCGCGGGCGTCGGCTGTATTTTCAGACTCCGGAGAGGAATGCCCGGTGCCGAGGTTCGACCTGGATACAAAGAAGGCAGCCGTTCATGCGAACGGCTGCCTTCTTGAATTTTCGGTTATCGGGAATCTCGGGCATTTCTGGAGGCGCGGACCGGTCGGCGGTCACTTCGCACGTGCAGGAGGCGTGCGGGCGCTTCTATGGACAGTGGAGAGCAGCTCCCGCACCTGCTCCCGGGAGAGGCGGGGCGGAAGCGTGCTGTACAAGCTCCGCTCCACATCGTCCACCAGAATGCTGTACCGAGCCTGCATGGGCGCATCCAACGCGTCCCGGAGGGGCCCCCCTGCCAGACGTTCCAGATACTCCCGGGGGGTCTCCTGGCTTTGACGGCGGCAGCGGCGGCGGGCGCCCCAGCGCTCCAGTTCCAGAAGGGCGGCACGGGGGGTTCCGGCGTACCGCAGCAGAAATGCCCTGACCCGCAGGCGCTGGCCCAGCCGGTAGAGCAGGCCACGGCGGCCCAGACGCTGCCTGACGAGCCCGTCGTCATCATCCTCCTCCGGCAATCTGATGCGGCTGCGGCTGTGCCAGAGCCAGCGCACCAGGGCAGCCACTCCGGCCAGGACCAGCGCGGCCAGGGACAGGAGCAGCAACGCCGTCACCAGCTGAGGGGCGATGGCGGGGCCGGAGGCGCTTTCCACAGGCAGAGCGGCCTCACTGCCGCCTCCGGCGGCGGAGGACATCCCTGCGGACCCGGCGGAGCGGCCCTGGAAGAGAGACGTCAGGAACCGGAATACAGCGGTCAGGGCGCCCTCCAGAAGGCTGCCGACGGCCTGAAAGATGGGGATCAGCTCCCCCCTGGCGGCCAGCAGCAGAGCGCAGGCGGCCACAGCCAGCAAGGCCAGGACCGCTGGGACCAGCAGAGCAGGAAGCCGCCCGAAGGGAGAACCGGCCCGAATGGTGTTGCGGCCGGAGGTGCGCATCCCCACCACTGCCAGCAGATCCAGCGCCAGCAGCGCCAACAGAACCGGCACCCGGTCCAGCAGCTGAGGGGCGAAGGAGGCCACGATCAGATAGAACAGCCCATACAGGCCCATGTACTCCCCGGCCCCGTGGAGGTGGCGGACCGTGACAGGCGTGACGCCCCAGTGGTATCCCCGGCACAGGGGGAAGAGGTACAGGGGCACCTGAATCACCAGAAGAGGCGGATAGGTCAGGTCCAGCGTGCGGCTGAGCAGGGGGATCCAGACGGCGCAGAGAAGAACGTTCAGCAGCAGAATCTGCCAAAAGCGGCGGGGCTTTTGGAGAAAGAGGCTGTTGCCCGCGGTCATCAGCCCGCCAGAGAGCAGAAACCCCCACATGGAGAAGGGCGGCCGGCCACACAGGAGCTGCCACAGAATATCGGCCGTCAGGAAGACAATCAGCAGCTCGGTGGCCAGCGGCAGGCACTTGAGGGCGGTGGCCTTTCCATGTCTCATAGGCCGCCTCCTGCCCGAAAAGCATTCAGGTCCAGGACCCGCAGGAGGGGGTGAGACTGTTCCCCCCAGGCCAGCAGGGGGACGCGGTGCCGCTCCAGCAGCGCACAGGTACCGGCGTCCAGGCGGCGGACATCCCCGCAGATCAGAAAGGCGCCGGAGAGGGTGCGGAGGCGCGGCAGGATCTCGTCCGCCGTAATGGAGACAGCGGTGTCTGCGGCGGCCAGCAGCGTCAGGACTGCGGGAAGCTGCCGCCGGTCCCGGCAGGCGGCAAACTGCTCCAGCCGCCCGGCGGGGCGGGAGATGAGCAGAGACACGGCCACCTCCTCTTCCATCAGCTGCGCCGCCAGGGAGCCCAGGATCTCCAGGGCAGATTCGAAGTCCTCCGGCGGCAGGCCCGCGAAGGAGGCACCGTCCAACAGGAACGCGGCCCGGCGGGGGGAGATTTTCTCGTAGATGTTCACCATGGCGCCCTGCCCCCGGGCCATCAGGCGGAAGTTCAGGGACCGGGCGTTGTCCCCCGGCTGGTAGGCGCGGACGTTCCGGATCACGGTCCGGTCATCCTGAAAGCCCCGGGCGCCGGTCTCCAGCTCCCAGCTGTTGCGCAGGAACCAGCGGGTGGACACGGGAACCAGCCGGGGAAACACTGCCAGCGTCACGGGCCTGGGCAGTGGGATTTCCTTCTCCCGGACACACAGGCACAGGCCATCGCCGGAGAGCAGCCGGATCCGGTCAAAGGACAGCAGGCCCCGGTGCTCCGCCTGGAGGCGGCTGGTGTAGGACATCCGCTGATGCCCCAGCAGGAAGGAGACGTTCTTTTCATAATAGGGCTTCTGCACGCCCCCCTCCGGGAGTTCCACGGCCTCCCAGCGGTGCTCCGGCCGGAGGGCGCCGCCCGGCTCCAGGGGGAAGCGCACCGTCAGCCAGACCAGGGGCAGCCACTTGGGGTTGTCCAGCGTCACCCGCAGAGGACAGGGCTCCCCGGGGAAGACGCAGCTCCGCTCCGCCTGGAGGGCGGCGTTCACGCCGTCCAGCACATGGCGGGCCCAGAGGCGGGCCGCGGCGGCCACGGCGGCGGCCGCCAGAGAGAAGATGGCGGCGGGCAGCCGCCCGCTCAGGCTGAAGCCCACTCCGCAGGCTGCCAGGGCCAGGATGGAGAAGCGCCCCGTGAACAGGCTGGACTCGGCGAAGTCCACTGCAGCGGACTCAGGCGTTCTGGCCATGGGCAAGGACCTCCCCGGTCTCCCGGCAGGGCACCTGGGCCAGTACGGTCTCCACCACGCCGGCCGCCTCCAGGCCGGAGAGCGCCGCCTGATGGGACAGCAGTACCCGGTGGGGCAGGACGTAGCGGGCCAGATACTTCACATCGTCCGGGGTGACATAGTCCCGGCCGGAGAGGGCGGCATAGGCTTTGGAGGCCCGGAACAGGTCCCGGGACACCCGGGGGCTGGCGCCGCAGGCCAGCTCCGGCTGCTCCCGGGTGGCCTGGACCAGCTCCACGATGTACGCCACCACCGGATCGGACAGGCGGACCTGCCGGATCTCCCGGGTGAACCGATTGACTTCCTCCGGGGAGAGCAGGGGGCGGAGGTCCGCAAAGGCGGCTCCGTCTCCCACGGTTCGGAGCATGGCGGCCTCCTCCCTGGGGGTGGGGTAGCCCATGGAGAGCTTGAAGAGGAAGCGGTCCAGCTGGGCAGCGGGCAGGGCGAAGGTGGTCTCCGTCTCCACGGGGTTCTGGGTGGCCAGGACCATGAAGGGTGGGGCCAGGGGATAGGTGACGCCGTCTACGGACACCTGCCGTTCCTCCATGGCCTCCAGCAGGGCGGACTGGGTGCGGGGGATGGCCCGGTTGATCTCGTCCGCCAGCAGGATGTTGGTCATGATGGGGCCGGGGGTGAAGACCATCTCCCCGGTTTTCTGGCTGTAAATGTTCATGCCCACGATGTCTGAGGGCAGCAGATCCGGGGTGAACTGCACCCGCACCATGCCGCAGCCCAGCACCGCGGAGAGGGCCTTCACCAGCGTGGTCTTGCCCACGCCGGGGATATCGTCAATCAGCACGTGCCCGCCGGCAAACAGGCTGGTGAGTACCAGGCGGATCTGCTCACCCTTGCCGATGATGGCCTTGCCGCACTCTGTCTCGATCTGCTCCGCCAAATGGCGGAGTTCCGTGAAGTCCATAGTCGTGCCTCCCAGGTTCCATGAAATACCCCTCTATTATATCTAACCCGAAAGCGGACCGCAAGAGCGGATGCCAGCTCCGGGAAGATCTGAAAAAATGCGTGAAAAGGAGGGAACCCTCTGGAAAAGCGGAAACGCCTGTGCTATGATACGAAACAGAAGGTCCCGCAACAGGACCGACGAGAATTTGGGAGGAATGCGTATGAAGAAGACATTGTCCCTGCTCCTGTCCCTGGTGCTGATGCTCAGCCTGGCGCTGCCCGCATCCGCTGCGGAGACGGAGTACCCCACCCTGGAGGGCGGCGTAACCGAGATCCAGAAGTATGGCAACATCGTCCTGGACATCGATCCGGCGGACCTGAAGGACGGCGGCTACACATACGGCGACCTGCTGACCGTCACCGTCAATGGCACTGGGTATGACATGCCCCTGTGCACCAACTACTCCGATGTGGACACCGGCGCGCTGGTGCTGCGGGACAGCGAGGGTGTGCTGATCGCCGCCATCAACATGGGGGACTTTGCGACCAGCAACGGCCTGGCCGCCAAGGTCACCGCCGAGGACGGCTCCTACACCTGGGAGTTCCCCGAGGGCCAGTCCCTGGAGAGCATCACCGTCTCCATCTCCATGAAGGAGCAGGGCGGCTACTATGACCAGTACCTCATCCACCAGCTGACCCGCACCGACGAGCGGGCGGACTACGCCTCCGACGCGGTGTTCGCCAACTTCCGCAATGTGGCTGTGGGCGATCTGGGGGAGAACGCCTTTTTCCGCAGCAGCAGCCCCGTGAACAACGAGCTGGGCCGCGCCTCCTATGCCGATGACCTGGCAGAGGCCGGCGGCATCCAGGCGGTCATGAACCTGGCGGATTCCAACGAGCTGATCGAGGGCTACATCGCCGCCGAGGGCTTCGACTCCCCCTACTACCAGTCTCTGTACGAGGCGGGGAAGGTGAAGGCCCTGAACCTGGGCGTGGACTTCACCGCTGCCGACTTCAAGTCCGGCCTGGCGGAGGGCCTGCGCTTCTTCGCGGAGAATGAGGGGCCCTATCTGGTCCACTGCACCGAGGGCAAGGACCGGGCCGGCTTTGTCTCCGCCCTGCTGGAGTGCCTGATGGGCGCCACCTATGACGAGGTTGTGGCGGACTACATGACCACCTATGTGAATTACTATCACCTGGAAGAAGGCAGCGAGCAGTATGAGGCGGTGAAGAACAGCAACATCGTCTCCATCCTCACCAACATCACCGGCGCTGCGGAGGGCACGGATCTGACCACTGTGGATCTGGCCGCTGCGGCAGAGGACTATATGCTGGACGCCGGCCTGACCGCAGACGAGGTGACCGCCCTGAAGGCGAACCTGGCTAAGGACTACACGGTAGAGACCGAGGCTCCCGCGGAGGAGACGCCGGAGGAGCCTGTTCCCCAGGCCCAGACCTACACCGTGGAGGCGGGAGACTGCCTGTGGAACATCGCCTATGAGGTGTACGGCACCGGCACTCGCTGGACTGTGATCTACGAGGCCAACCGGGATACCATCCGTGACCCCGGCATGATCCACATCGGGCAGGTGCTGACCATCCCCGCTGCCTGAAAATGCCTGATTCGTTTTTGAAAACAGCTCCCGGAGCAATCCGGGAGCTGTTTTTTTGCCTTTGTATGCGCTTGCAAGGATTTTACATAGACTTTACAGAGTCCTGGTGTCGGATTTTACTTCCGGCTGTTTATACTAAGACCGTCCCTTGAGCAACAGACATAGGAAAAGGAGTAATCTTCGATATGAAAAAAGTATTTTCGCTCTTGCTGTCCCTGACCATGGTCATGGCTCTGCTGGCCGGCTGCGGCGGTGACACCACGGCTGACGACACCACGGATGATACCGCTTCCAACGACGCCGCCCAGGAGGAGACCGCTGAGCTGAGCGGCACTGTGGCCACCGACGGCTCCACCTCCATGGAGGAGGTCATCGGCGCCCTGGGTGAGCAGTTTATGGCCGACAACTCCGGCGTGTCCGTCACCTACAACCCCACCGGTTCTGGCGCCGGCATCGAGGCCGTGTCCAACGGCAGCTGCGACATCGGCCTGGCCTCCCGCGCACTGACCGATGACGAGAAGGCGGGCGGCCTGACTGAGACCATCGTGGCCCTGGACGGCATCGCCGTGATCGTCAACGCTGAGAACCCCGTCTCCGACCTGACCCTGGAGCAGATCGCCTCCATCTACACCGGCGCTGTCACCGATTGGTCTGAGTTCGGCAGCGACGCCGGCGCCATCGCCGTGATCGGCCGTGAGTCCGGCTCCGGTACCCGTGACGGCTTCGAGTCTATCACCGGCACTGAGGACCAGTGCGTGCTGGCCCAGGAGCTGAGCTCTACCGGCGCCGTGATCGAGGCGGTCCGTACCACCCCCGGCGCCATCGGCTATGCCTCCCTCTCCGCCGTGCAGGATCAGAAGGGCATCACGGTCCTGACTGTAGGCGGCGTGGCTCCCTCTGAGGCCACGGTCCTGGACGGCAGCTATGCCATTCAGCGTCCCTTCGTGTTCGCCACCCGCACCGATGAGGCCCTGTCGGACGCGGCCCAGGCCTTCTTCGACTTCGCCACCTCCACCGCCGCCAGCGACCTGATCGCCAACGCCGGCGCCGTGCCCGTGGCCCAGTAAGACAACGCTTGTTTTCCACCCTCATATATACGGTCAGCCGCCGTGCCCACCACTGGGGCGGCGGCCGTTCCGCTGAAATCTGGACGGACGCCTTGTCCGGGAACAAAGGAGAACCTTATGGAACATGAAATCGCGGGGCAGGCTGTGAAGGCCGCCATGGACGGCGCGCTGGTCGGCACCGCCGACAGGAAAAAGGAGCCCATGACCGGGAAAAAAGCCCTGAAAGCCATGGAGCGGGTGATGAATGCCCTCTTCTTTATCTGCGGCATGGTGGCTGTGGCGTTCGTGCTCCTCATCAGCATCTACCTTATCATCTCGGGCCTGCCGGCCATTCTGGAGATCGGGCCCATCAACTTCCTGTTCGGGACCCGCTGGTATGCCTCTACCGGAGACTTCGGCATCTTCGCCATCATCCTCACCTCCTTCGCGGGCACGGCGGGGGCCATTCTCGTGGGGGTGCCCATCGGCCTGATGACGGCCATTTTCCTGTCCAAGGTGGCGCCGCCTAAGTTTGCCGCCGTAGTTCATGCGGCAGTGGAACTGCTGGCCGGCATCCCCTCCGTGGTGTACGGCCTGGTGGGTATGATCCTGCTGGTGCCCGCCATCCGGGTGGCCTTTGACCTGCCCTCCGGCGCCACGCTCCTGGCGGCTATCATCGTGCTGGCGGTGATGATTCTGCCCTCTATCGTCTCCGTGTCGGAGACGGCGCTGCGCGCCGTGCCCCGGGAGTATGAGGAGGCGTCTCTGGCCCTGGGGGCCACCCATATCGAGACCGTGTTCCGCGTCAGCGTGCCCGCTGCCCGCAGCGGCATCGCCACCGCCATTGTGCTGGGCATCGGCCGGGCCATCGGTGAGGCCATGGCCATCATTATGGTGGCGGGCAATGTGGCCAATATGCCGGGCCTGCTGACGCCGGTGCGGTTTTT
Source organism: Oscillibacter sp. KLE 1728 (assembly GCF_934833455.1). NCBI lineage: Bacteria > Bacillati > Bacillota > Clostridia > Eubacteriales > Oscillospiraceae > Oscillibacter > Oscillibacter sp. KLE 1728. The sequence goes on along the minus strand of NZ_CAKVVF010000010.1, from coordinate 5,410 downwards.
GACCACCGCCATTGCCTCGGAGATGTCCTACGCCTCCGTGGGCTCCCTCCACCGCAATGCCCTGTTCTCCATCGGCCTGGTGCTGTTCCTCTTCATCATGCTGATCAATGTGTTCCTCAACGTCTTTATCAAGCGGAAAAAGGAGGACTGACCGAACATGGAATCTCATACCCTGTCCCCCCGGCGCCAGCTGTACGACAAGGGCCTGCGGGTGGTGCTGTACTTCTGCGGCTTCCTCACCTGCGCGCTGCTGGTTCTGATCATCGGCTATATCTTCTACCGGGGCGTCCCATTCATCAGCTGGGAGCTGCTGTCTACCCAGTCCAGCTATATCAACGACACCATCGGTATCCTGCCCAATATCCTCAACACGCTCTATATCATCCTGCTGTCCATGGTGATCGTGCTGCCCCTGGGCGTGGGCGCCGCCATCTATCTGACGGAGTACGCCACCAACCGGCGTCTGGTGGCTGTCATCGAGTTCGCCACCGAGACCCTCACCGGCATCCCCTCCATCATCTTCGGCCTGGTGGGTATGCTGTTCTTCATCCAGATGATGGGATTGAAGACCGGTGTGCTGGCCGGCGGCCTGACCCTGGTGGTGATGATCCTGCCCACCATCGTCCGCACCACCCAGGAGAGCCTGAAGACCGTGCCGGACTCCTACCGGGAGGGCGCCCTGGCCATGGGCGCCGGTAAATGGCACATGGTCCGCACTGTGGTGCTGCCCAACGCGGTGGACGGCATCGTCACCGGCTGCATCCTGGCGGTGGGCCGCATTGTGGGCGAGAGCGCGGCGCTGCTGTACACCGCCGGCTTCGGCCTGGTGCTCAATAACTTTGTGACTGCGCTGGAATCCTCCTCCGCCACATTGACCGTGGCCCTGTATGTGTATGCCAGTGAGCGGGGCGAGACAGACATCGCCTTCGCCATCGCCACCATTTTGATGCTGCTGACGCTGGTCATCAACCTGTCCGCCAATCTGGTGGGCCGGAAGCTGAAGAAAAACTGACGAGGAGGATACGAAATGTCCACCATCATTCAAGTAAAGGACCTGAATCTGTGGTACGGGGCGCACCATGCCCTCCACGGTGTGAATATCGACATTCCGGAGCATGAGATCACCGCCCTGATCGGCCCCTCCGGCTGCGGAAAGTCCACCTTTCTGAAGACCCTGAACCGGATGAATGACCTGGTACCGGGCATCCGCATTGAGGGGGAGGTCAACTACGCCGGGCAGAACATCTACGCCCCCAATGTGGACACCACCTGGCTGCGCAAGCAGATCGGCATGGTGTTCCAGAAGGCCAATCCCTTCCCTATGAGCATCTATGACAACGTGGCCTACGGCCCCCGGACCCACGGCATCCGCTCCCGGGCCAAGCTGGACGAGATCGTGGAGAACTCTCTCCGCTCCGCCGCCATCTGGGACGAGGTGAAGGACCGGCTGAAGAAGAGTGCCCTGGGCCTCTCCGGCGGCCAGCAGCAGCGGCTGTGCATTGCCCGTGCCTTGGCAGTGGAGCCGGAGATCCTGCTGATGGATGAGTCCACCAGCGCCCTGGACCCCATCTCCACCTCCAAGATCGAAGACCTTGCAGTGGAACTGAAAAGCAAGTATACTGTCATCATGGTGACCCACAATATGCAGCAGGCCGCCCGTGTCTCCGACAACACGGCGTTTTTCCTGCTGGGGGATCTGGTGGAGTTCGGCAGGACGGAGACACTGTTCTCCACCCCCACGGACAAGCGCACAGAAGACTACATCACCGGCCGGTTCGGCTAAGGAGGGACGTAAGGTGAGAAACAGATTTGGCGAGCAGCTGGAGCGGCTGCACGTGGAAATGATCCAGATGGGCGCCCTGTGTGAGGATGCCATCTCTGCCGCGGCCCAGGCCCTGATGAAGGGTGACGAGGACCTGGCACGCGCCGCCGGGGAGGCGGAGCGGGAGATCGACCAGAAGGAGCGGGAGGTGGAGAACCTCTGCCTGAAGCTGCTGCTGCAGCAGCAGCCCGTGGCACGGGACCTGCGGGAGATCTCCTCTGCGCTGAAGATGATTTCCGATCTGGAACGGATCGGGGACCAGGCGGCGGACATCGCGGAGCTGACCCGGTTCGTGCGTCTGCCGGACGGCCCCGGCCGCCAGCGGATCGAGGAGATGTCCAAGGCCGTCATCCGGATGGTGACAGACAGTGTGGACTCCTTTGTAAAGCGGGATCTGGAGCTGGCCCGGGAGGTCTGCCGGGAAGACGACCAGGTGGACGACCTGTTCAACCAGGTGAAAAAGGAGCTGATCGGGCTGATCGCCGCAGACGCCGACTCCGGCGAGCTGTGGCTGGATCTCATCATGGTGGCCAAGTATCTGGAGCGGATCGGCGATCACGCCACCAACGTGGCGGAGTGGGTGGAGTACTCCATTACGGGGAATCACCCCTCCAACAACTGAGCGGCCTGCGCACAGGCGCGGCGCCGATATTGAAAAGGGGGAGGGGCCATGCTTACCTATGAGGATGTGAAAAACAATTCTGCGGTCCGGACCTATATCCAGAGGGCGGACGAGTCTCTGACCGCTCTGGGCTATACGGAGCACAGCTTTGCCCACGTGACGGCGGTGGCGGAAAACGCCGCCTATATCCTCTCCACCCTGGGGTATCCGGAGCGGACGGTGGAGCTGGCAAAGATCGCCGGGTTTCTTCACGACATCGGCAACCTGGTGAACCGGGTGGATCACTCCCAGTCCGGTGCGGTCATGGCCTTCCGCATTCTGGACAACATGGATTGTCCTCCGGAGGAGATCGCCACCATCGTCACCGCCATCGGCAACCACGACGAGGGCACCGGCATGCCGGTGAACGCCGTGGCGGCGGCACTGATCCTGGCGGACAAGTCCGACGTCCGCCGCAGCCGGGTCCGGAATCCGGATATGGCCAGCTTCGACATCCATGACCGGGTGAACTACTCGGTGAAGAAGTCCGTCCTGAAGATCAACGAGGAGCACACGCTCATCAAGCTGAAGCTGTCCGTGGACACGAAGTACGGCTCTGTCATGGACTATTTTGAGATCTTCATGGGCCGGATGCTCCTCTGTCGAAAGGCAGCGGAGAAGCTGGGCCTGCAGTTCAAGCTGATGATTAACGAGCAGCGGCTGATCTGACCGGCCGCCGGAGGGAGACACCCTCCGTCCCTCCAGCGGGGCGGAGAGATTGAATGGGGAGGGATATCTGTGATCTATCTGCTGGAGGATGACGACAGTATCCGGGATTTTGTGATCTATACATTGAACAGCCAGGGTATGGAGGCCAGGGGCTTTCCGCTGCCCTCCCTGTTCTGGCAGGCCGTGGGAGAGCAGATGCCTGCCCTGGTGCTGCTGGATATCATGCTGCCGGAGGAGGATGGACTCAGCGTCCTGAAAAAGCTCCGGGCCACGCCCCGCACGGCCAAGCTGCCGGTCATCATGCTGACGGCCAAGGGCACGGAGTACGACAAGGTGGTGGGTCTGGACGGCGGCGCCGATGACTATGTGGCCAAGCCCTTCGGCATGATGGAGCTGCTCTCCCGCATCCGGGCGCTGCTGCGGCGGACGGAGACGGAGAACGGCACCCTCCGCTGCGGCATTCTGGAGGTGGATCCGGGGCAGCACATCGTCCGGGTCCGGGGACAGGAGACCATCCTGACCCAGAAGGAGTTTGAAGTGCTGTGCCTGCTGCTGCGCAACCCCGGCCAGGTGCTTTCCCGGGAGCAGCTGATCGAGAACGTCTGGGGCTACGCCTTTACCGGCGAGAGCCGGACCGTGGACGTCCACGTGCGGACCCTCCGCCAGAAGCTGGGAGAGGCGGGCGCTTACATCGAGACGGTCCGGGGCTATGGCTACAAGATCAGCCCTGTGAACTGACAGGAGGGCTGGAGAGACATGACGAAACGGATCTTTCGCTCCATCCTGGGCGTGTCCCTGGCAGTGCTGCTGGCCAGCCTGGTGCTGATCGTGGGCGTGCTCCACGGTTATTTCCAGGATCGGGTCTCCGGTGAGCTGGAGAGTCTGGCAGAGTACATCGCCCATGGGGTAGAGGAGAATGGCACGGACTATCTCACAGAGGATCTGCCCGGCAGCTACCGGATTACCTGGGTGGATGCGGACGGCACCGTGCTCTTCGACAACCGGCAGGACCCGGAGGAGATGGGGAACCACGCCCAGCGGGAGGAGATCCGGGAGGCGCTGATCCTGGGGAAGGGACATGCGGTCCGCTATTCGGACACGCTTTCCCAGCAGACGCTGTATGCGGCCCAGCGGCTTGCCGACGGAACGGTGCTGCGGGTGTCCAGCGCCCAGTATTCCGTCTGGGTCCTGGTACTGCAGGCGCTGCAGCCGGTGGCGCTGATGATGCTGCTGGCCTTCATCCTGGCCATGGCGCTGGCTTCCCGGGTGGCGCGGCAGCTGGTGGAGCCCATCAACGCCATCGACCTCAATGACCCCGCCGGCAGCGAGACCTATGAGGAGCTGACGCCCCTGCTGTCCAAGCTCCGCAGCCAGCAGAGGCAGATCCAGCGGCAGATGCGGGATTTAAAGCGCCGGCAGGAGGAGTTCACCGCCATCACGGAGAACATGAGCGAGGGCTTCCTGGTGATCGACCAGGAGACGCGGGTGCTGACTTACAATTCCGCCGTGCTGCGGCTGCTCTACGCGCAGGTCCCCACAGAGGAGGGAGAGAGCGTCTACGCCCTGAACCGGGAGGCGGGCTTCCGCCGCTGCGTGGAGGAGGCTCTGGCCGGTCGGCGGTGTGAGCAGCTGCTGGAAAAGGACGATGATTGCCGCCAGATCATCGCCAGTCCTGTGGAACAGGACGGCCAGATCGCGGGTGCGGTGCTGGTGATCCTGGATGTGACGGAGAAGGAGCAGCGGGAGCGGCTGCGGCGGGAGTTCACCGCCAACGTCTCCCACGAGCTGAAGACGCCCTTGACCTCCATCCTGGGTACGGCGGAGATCCTGCAGAACGGTTTGGTGAAGCCGGAGGACGTCCCCCACTTCGCCGGGAACATCCACCGGGAGACGGAGCGGCTCATCGGGCTGGTGAACGACATCATCAAGCTGTCCCGCCTGGACGAGGGCGGCGGCCTGGGCCAGTGGGAGACCGTGGATCTGTACGAGGAGGCGCGGGCCGTCCTGGAGCAGCTGGCTCCGGCGGCCCAGCGGAAACAGGTGACCACCCGGCTCCAGGGCGGCGAGGCTCTGGTGCGGGGCGTACCCCAGATCGTGGAGGAGATCGTCTACAACCTCTGCGACAACGCCATCGCCTACAACCGGGCGAACGGCAGCGTCACCGTCACAGTGGAAAATACCGCCTTCGGCCCTCGGATCACGGTGGCGGATACTGGCATCGGCATTCCCCGGGAGGCCCAGGGCCGGGTATTCGAGCG
>NZ_CAKVVF010000009.1:35715-37660 GCF_934833455.1 Oscillibacter sp. KLE 1728 | reverse complement strand
GGAGATCGAGTATCAGGACGACCCCTGCACCACGGTGTATGTGAAGTTCCCCATGCACGACGATTGCGGCAAGCTTTCCGGTTATGACAAGCTGTTCTTCGTGATCTGGACCACCACCATCTGGACCCTGCCGGGCAACCTGGCCATCGCCCTGCATCCCGACGAGTCCTACGCTGTGGTGAAGGCCCCCAACGGCGAGGCCTATATCATGGCCGAGGCTTTGGTGGAGAAGGTCATGCACTTGGGCGGCTTCGACACCTGGGAGGTGGCGGAGACCCATCCCGGCGCCTTCTTTGAGAACATGCTGGCGGACCACCCCTTCCTGCCCAAGACCTCCCGCCTGCTGCTGGCGGATTACGTCACCATGGACTCCGGCACCGGCTGCGTCCACACGGCCCCCGGCTTCGGCGCGGATGACTACGAGACCTGCAAGCGCTACGGCGTGGAGATGGTGGTTCCCGTGGACGACCAGGGCCGCCACACGGAGTACGCCGGCAAGTACGCCGGTATGAAGACCGATGAGTCCAACCCCGTCATCCTGGCGGACATGAAGGAGAGCGGCATGCTCTTCGCCAGCGAGGACATCATCCACAGCTATCCCCACTGCTGGCGCTGCAAGGGCCCCATCATCTTCCGGGCCACGCCCCAGTGGTTCTGCTCCGTGGAGTCCTTCAAGGAACAGGCCGTCGCCGCGTGCGACGATGTGCGCTGGGTGCCCGGCTGGGGCATTGACCGGATGAAGTCCATGATCCGAGAGCGCAACGACTGGTGCATCTCCCGCCAGCGCAAGTGGGGCCTGCCCATTCCCGTGTTCTACTGCAAGGACTGCGGCAAGCCCATCTGCACCGATGAGACCATCGACGCCATCTCCAAGCTCTTCGCCGCCGAAGGCTCCAACGCCTGGTTCGCCAAGGAGGCGGAGGAGATCCTGCCGGAGGGCTTCGCCTGCCCCCACTGCGGTGCCAAAGCCGGCTTCACCAAGGAGACCGATACCCTGGACGGCTGGTTCGACTCCGGTTCCTCCCACTTCGCCGCCATGAAGAAGGACCAGGGCTTCTGGCCCGCCACCATGTATCTGGAGGGCCTGGACCAGTACCGCGGCTGGTTCCAGTCCGCGCTGCTGACCGCCGTGGGCGCCTTCGGCCAGGGCGCGCCCTTCAAGGAGTGCGTCACCCACGGCTGGACCGTGGACGGCGAGGGCAGAGCCATGCACAAGTCCCTGGGCAACGGCATGGACCCGGCAGAGATCATCAACCAGTATGGCGCGGACCTGCTGCGCCTGTGGGCCGCCAGCGCCGACTACCACGCCGACGTCCGCTGCTCTCACGAGATCTTCAAGCAGCTCAGCCAGAACTACCTCAAGTTCCGCAACACCGCCCGGTACTGCCTGGGCAATCTGGACGGCTTTGACGCCGACCAGCTGACGGCGCCCGCGGAGATGGAGGAACTGGACCGCTGGGCCGTCACCCGCCTGAACGCCCTGATGGAGAAGTGCGCCAAGGCGTACAACGACTATGAGTTCCTGGTGGTCACCCACGCGGTGAACGACTTCTGCGTGGTGGACATGTCCAACTTCTATCTGGACATCATCAAGGACCGTCTGTACTGCGAGGAAAAGGACGGCGCCAAGCGCCGCAGCGCCCAGACCGCCCTGTTCCTGATTCTGGACACCATGACCAAGCTGATGGCCCCCATCCTGTGCTTCACCTGCGATGAGATCTGGCTCTCTATGCCCCACCGCAGCGGCGACGATGGTCGGAACGTGGTGTTCAACGACATGAACAAGCCCTTCACCGACTACGCCCTGGATGAGACCGCCATGGAGAAGTGGTCCGCCGTGGAAAAGCTGCGCGACGACGTGAACGCCGTGCTGGAGGCCGCCCGGGCCGAGAAGAAAATCGGCAAGGCCCTGGAGGCCCACGTGGCCCTCCACGCTGGGGACGAC
>NZ_CAKVVF010000009.1:0-35705 GCF_934833455.1 Oscillibacter sp. KLE 1728 | reverse complement strand
CCGCCCTGGTGCAGGTGATGGGCCTGAACCTGGCAGAGCTCTTCATCGTCTCCGACTGCCAGGTCTCCAGTGCGGAGCCCGATGCCGCCTCCACTGTGGGCCAGGGTGCCAACTTCCCCGGCCTCACCGTGGAAGTCAGCGAGGCCAGAGGCGACAAGTGCGAGCGGTGCTGGATGCACAGCCCCACTGTGGGCGCCGACGCGGATCACCCCACCCTCTGCGCCCGCTGCGCCGCCGTGGTGCGGAAACTCCCCCAGTTCTGACCATCCGAAAACAGCAGTCAAAAAGGTCCCGGCCATTGGCCGGGACCTTTTTCCATGTCGATTCAATTCCCCCGGGCACGTTCCTTTTTCAGCTTCCGGATATCCTCTCCCGCAAAGGGCAGCAGGGTATATTCCCCTTCAATCCGGGAGGCGATCTGGGGCGTGTACCGCCGGGCCAGCTCTCCCGGCGTCAGGTTTGTGCTGATGATGGTGGAGCGGCGCTCCATCTGGCGGGTGTTGACAATCTGGTACAGGGCGCTCTGAACGAAGGATGTGGTCATCTCGGATCCCAGATCGTCCAGAATCAGCAGATCGCAGTTCAGCACCCGCTCCACGTGGTCGTCGGCCTCCTCTTCCCGGGTGAACTTCTGCTGCTCGAATTGTGCAAAGATGTGGCCCGCGGTGTCATAGACCACCGAATGCCCCTTCTCGCTGACCTCCCGGGCAATGGCGGCGGAGAGGTGGGTCTTTCCCAGTCCGGGTGCGCCGAAGAGCAGGAGGTTCGCCGGGCGCTTGCCGAACTGGTGGGCAAAATCCGCGCAGATGTCGTAGATCATCTCCATGTGCTGCCGGACGGTGACGCCGATGTTCGGGTCATAGCGGTCCGGGTACCAGTCTGTGGAGAAGGTGTCAAAGCTCTGGTGCCCCAGGTCCAGCATCCGGGACAGCTCCTTCTGCTGCTCCCGGGCGTAATAGCCCCGCAGGCAGCGGCACACCCGGCCGTTGCGGTAGCCCGTGTCCCCGCAGAGGGCGCAGGCGGGCGTCTCCTCCAGAGCATCCTCCGGCAGGCCCATCTTCTGCAGAAGCTCCCGCTTCTCTGCCTGAAGGCTCAGATTTTCATCCCGCAGCACTGCCACCGCGGACCGGGGGTCCGTGCCGTGGCGGAGCGCACTGGTGATGATGCGGCTCATGGTGGAGCGAAGCTCCCCGTCGATCTCCCGCAGGCGGGGCTGACGGGCAAAAATCCGTTCCCGCCGCTCCTGATACTGGGCCTGCCGCCTCTGGCGGTCCTCCTCGAACCGCTGGAGGGCCAAGCGCATCACCTTTCCGTCATACGCCACCGCTCATCACCTCCTGTTCCGATGCAGCTCCTGCATATATCTGCACATCTCCGTCTCCGTGTCCCTGGGGGACTGCTGGTCCCCCCTGCGGGCCGCCGGACGGTCCCCCGCCTGAATCTCCTCCACCGTGTGGAGGCCCGCCTCGTTCCACTTCTTCAAAATGCCGTTGCAATAGGCCCACTTCAGCTCATGGCACTTCAGCACCGTTTTGTCATAGGCCAGGGCCACGGCCTCCGGGCCAAAGCCCATCTCCTGCCAGGCGAGGATGTACTTCTCCTCCGAAGGCGCGGGGGGCCGGTCCCCCAGCTGCAGCGCCTTCATATACTGGGGCAGGACCCCCTGGCGCTGGGCGTAGGTCCGGAGATAGGCATCCGCCGCCGCCTGGGTGTCGATCCCCATGCGGGCCCAGGCGTAGCCCTCCTTTTCGATCTGCTTCATGCCGGGGCGGCGGCCCTCGCCGAATCGGCGCTGCACCCGCTCTACACAGTGGCACACCAGCAGATAGACCACGCCCTCCGGCAGGCCCAGATAGTCCGTCAGTCCCAGCAGGATCCCCACGTCCGGGGTGGTCAGCTTTTTGCCCAGCTTCACCTCCACCTGCCGGGTGAGGGCCTGGAACGCCTTGCTGTGCTCCAGCCGCTCCGCCACGTCGGCGCGCTGATAGACGGGCCGCTCCTCCGCCGGGGCGGGCGGCGTCTCCGCGGGGGCCACCAGGCCCAGCTCCCGCAGGGCGGTCTCCGCCGCCTCGATGCGGCCGCGGTCCCACCGCAGCTCCCCGGCCAGGGACCGGGGCGGCACCGTGCCCTGCCGCCGCAGCAGCGCCAGATACAGCAGCGCCGCATCCCCGTCGCCCCGGTCCAGCAGCCGCTTCACCGTGGCCGCGGACAGGGTGACGCTCTCATCCCCGGTATGTACCAGACAGCTGGGCATCCTCCGCTCCTCCCCTCGTTTTGAACTTCCCCTATTCTACACGATTTTCCCCGGCAGGACAAGCCCCGGCGGAAAAAGTCCGCACCTGCCCCAGCTTCTGGCGGAAATGTGAATTTTTTCAAAACCTCCCGTTTTTCTGTGGCGCTGTCTTTTTTCCTATGATATACTATAATTTATGATAATGGGCGGCATCTGCCCTGCCGCTGATCAATCTACCGACGAGGGGGAAGTTGTTTATGGCAAATCGCGTGGTCATCAACATCTGCGGGGAGGAGCTCACCTTCATTGCGGAGGAGTCCTCTTCTTACATGCAGCGGGTGGGCGCCTACGTCAATGATAAAATGGCGGAGGTCCTGGACAGCTCCAAAGTGGGCCGCACGGATGCCGCCGTCCTCACCGCCGTCAACATTGCCGACGAGCTCTTCAAGGCCCAGGCCGCGGCGGAGCAGCTCCGGGGCCAGATCAAGGGGTATCTGGACGAGGCCGGCAGGGCCCAGAGCGAGGCCAGCGAGCTGAAGCGGGAGGTCTTCCGCCTCCAGCAGAAGCTGGACGCCCAGGCCCGGAAGGACCGGGGATGAGGCCGGAGCTGCTGGCCCCCGCCGGTTCGCCGGAGGCTCTGCGGGCGGCGGTCCAGAACGGCGCGGACGCGGTGTACCTGGGCTGGGGCGCCTTCAACGCCCGCAGGGGCGCGAAAAATTTTTCTGATGAGGAGTTCGCCGCCGCCCTGGCCTACTGCCACGAGCGGGGGGTCCGGGTCTTTCTGACGCTGAACACCCTGGTGACGGACCGGGAGCTGCCCCAGGCGCTGGAGACAGCCGTTCAGGCCGGCCGCCTGGGGGTGGACGCGGTGCTGGTGCAGGACTGGGGGCTGTTCGGCCTGCTGCGCCGGACGCTGCCGGATCTGCCCCTCCACGCCAGCACCCAGATGAGCCTGTTCACCTCCGGCGGTGCCCGGGAGATCGCCGCCGACGGCTGCGAGCGGGTGGTCATTGCCCGGGAGTGTTCGGCGGAGGACACCCGTACGATCTGTGAAAACTGCCCTGTGGAAGTGGAGGTCTTTGCCCACGGGGCGCTGTGCATGTGCTACTCCGGCCAGTGCGGGATGAGCGCCCTGATCGGGGGCCGCTCCGGAAACCGGGGCCGCTGCGCCCAGCCCTGCCGCCTGCCCTACGGGGTCAACGCCCCCGCCAGAAAGGCATATCCCCTGAGCCTGAAGGACAGCTGTCTGGCCGGACGGCTGGAGGAGATGGGGGCCATGGGCGTATCCTGCGTGAAGCTGGAGGGCCGCATGAAGCGGCCGGAGTATGTGGCCGTCATCACCCGCATCTACGCCCGCCTGCTGGAGGAGGGCCGTGGTCCCACCGCCGACGAGCGGGCGGAGCTGGAGCAGGCCTTCTCCCGGTCCGGCTTCACCGACTGGTACTGGCAGGGCAAACACGGCGCTGCCATGTTCGGCACCCGTCCGGAGAACGCTCCGGACCCCAAGGACCTCTTTGAGGAGGCCCGCCGGGCCTATGAACGGGACAGCCTGCGGACGGTGCCGGTGGATCTCTCCTGCTCCGTTTCCGCGGGGGTGCCCTGCACCCTGACTGTGTCGGACCGGGACGGCCACAGCGTCACGGTCACCGGCCCGGTGCCGGAGGCCGCCCGGACCCGGGCCCTGGATGGACTGGAGCTGGAAGCCCGCCTCCGCAAGACCGGCGGCACCGCCTACCGCTGCGACACCGTGGTCACCCTGGTAGATGAGGGGCTGTCCCTCTCCGCCAGTGCCGTCAATGCCCTGCGGCGGGATGCGCTGGCGGCTCTCACCGCCGCCCGCACTGCGCCGCCCAAGCGCCGGGAGCTGCCGGTGCCGCCCCTGCCGGAGGCCGACTGCACAGCGGAGGCGCCCCGACTCACCATTTCCGTGACCCGGCTGGAGCAGCTCTCCCCCGCCCTGCTGGAGCTGGGCTGCCCGGCCCGGGTCTATATCCCGCTGGAAGAGGTCCCTCGGCTGGAATCTCTCCCGGGAGAAGGCCCGGAATGGTGCGCCGTTCTGCCCCGGGTCTGGCGGGACCGGGACGAGCCTGCGCTCCGCACCTTGCTGGAGCGGGCCCGGGCTCTGGGCTTTACCGGTGTTCTGATCGGAAATCTGGGCCATCTGCCCCTGGTGCGGGGCCTGAACTTCCATCTCTACGGCGATTACGGCCTGAATGTGTTCAATTCCCGGTCCCTGGCCTATCTGAAGGACAAGGAGCTGGAGAGCGCCTGCGTGTCCTTTGAGCTGCGGTTCGCCCAGATCCGGGATCTGAAAAAGGTGCTGCGGGCGGAGGCCATTGTCTACGGCCGCCTGCCCCTGATGATTACGGAGAACTGCCTGGTGCAGAACGAGACCGGCTGCCGCCTGGACCGGCAGGGCCCTTGTGTCCCGGAGGACGGCCCCTGCCGCTGCGGCCAGCCCAATGTTCTGGTCGACCGCACCGGCGCCGCTTTTCCCCTGCTGCCCGCCTACGGCCACCGGACGGAAATCCAGAACAGCAAGCCGCTGTATCTGGCGGACCGGCCGGAGCACCGCAGGCTGGGACTGGCCTATGCCCGTCTCCGCTTCACCACGGAGACAGCGGAGGAATGCGTGTCCGTCGTGCAAAACTATCTGGATGCCGCGCCCGCCGCGGGGGATTTCACCCGGGGGCTTTACGAACGGGGAGTTGAATAATCAAATGGCAGCCTGGATAGATACCCGCTGGTTTTGGACCCTTTTGATCCTTACCCTCTGCGGAGAGTTTCTGCTTCCCTGCCTGCTGGCCCGGAAGGATCCAGCCTATCGGCCTGGAACCATGGCGGTCAGCGTTCTGGGCAGAAGGGGCGGTCCCGTGGCCCGGGTCTACCGCCTGTGGCTGGCGTGGCTGGGGATATGGCTTTTGACCACTGCCGCCGTCTACGCCGTCGGCGCGGCGCCGGCCTCCCGGTGGCTGGCGGCGGGATTGGCCGTGTCCCTGGGCGGCTTCGCCCTGGGCGCCGGTATCCTGGCCGCCCTGTTTCCCACCGGGCTCACCAAAGATCTGTCGGATCGCTCTGCCCTGATCCACGGCATTGCCTCTGCCCTGGGCTTTTTCGCCCTGCTGTTCCTACCCCTCTGGCGGGCGCTGCTGGCGCTGGAGACAGACTCCCCGGTTATGGCGTGGGCCTGCTTTGCCGCCCTGGGGCTGGCGCTGGTATTCTTCACGCTGTTTGTCCTCTCGGACAAAGACCGCTTCCAGGGCACGGCTGTGGCCCGTGAGGGTCTTTGGGAACAGCTCTGCCTGGCGGCCATGTATGTTCCCTTGTTGCTGGATGCAATCGTCCACCTGATTTCCGCCCCCTGAGCTGTACAGCCCTCCGCACGGAACCTTACACTGATAAAAGCAGGGATGCATCTGTCCGCCCATCAGCGGGACTTGTCTCCTGCATCCAATGGGGTTAACCGCCTGAAAGCATCATATTTCCTATACAATTCATAAATTTTATTTTATATTATACAAACCGTATTTATTTTGGAGTTTGACATGGAAGAGATCAAGGTAAAATATTTCACAGATGACATCGACGAGCTGTGCTACGTGGAGGGCAAGTCCGACTGGATCGACCTACATGCGGCGGAAACCGTGACTATGAAGGCCGGGGAGTTCCGGCTGATCCCCTTGGGGGTGGCCATCGCCCTGCCGGAGGGGTATGAAGCCCACATCGTCCCCCGCAGCTCCACCTTTAAGAATTACGGCATTCTGCAGACCAACTCCATGGGCGTGGTAGACTACACCTACCGGGGCGACGGTGACCAGTGGCGGATGCCCGCCTACGCCACCCGGGATGTGACCATTGAGAAAAACGCCCGGATCTGCCAGTTCCGCATCATGAAAAACCAGCCCCGGCTGACCTTCACCAAAGTGGAGCATCTGGACGGCCCCGACCGGGGCGGCTTCGGCTCCACCGGAAAGTGAGGGCGCGGCCATGGCAAAGATCGTACTGGCCTCCGGCTCTCCCCGGCGGCAGGAGCTGCTCCAGCGCATCGGCATCACGGACTTTGACATCCGGGTGCCTCAGACAGAGGAGACCTATCCCGCCGGCCTCTCCCCCCGGCAGACGGTGGAGTACATCTCCCGGGAGAAGTCCGACGCGGCCGCCGCTCTCTGCACACCAGAGGAAATCATCATCACTGCCGACACCATGGTGTTTCTGGACGACCAGCGTCTCGGCAAGCCTGTGGACGAGGCGGACGCCCTGCGGATGCTGACGGCCCTTCAGGGCCGCCGCCACACGGTATGCACCGGCGTCACCGTCCGCCGGGGCGGCGAGATCCTGACGGAGAGCGCGTCCACCGACGTGTATTTCCGCCCTGCCGCGGAGGCGGAGCTCCGGGGCTACATCCGCACCGGCGAGCCCATGGACAAGGCCGGGGCCTACGGCGTCCAGGGGCTGGGTGCCCTTCTGGTGGAGCGGCTGGACGGTGACTTTTTCAACGTGATGGGTCTGCCGGTCCTGCGCTTGAGCCGGATGCTGGAGCGGTTCGGCGTCCATTTCTTCTGCTGACCAACGATCAGGAGGGTTTCCTTTGAAGAAATTTTTTCGGGAACACGGCATCTGGGTCCTGTTCGCCACGGCGGTGATCGCCGTGAGCCTGTCCCTCATGTCCTTTTTCTCCAACACCTCCTCTCCCCTGTCCAATCTGGCGGGGATCATCGCCTCCCCCTTCCGGTCGGCCTACACCGCTGTAACAGGCTGGATCACAGACAAGCAGAACTACTATCAGGACGTCACCGCCCTGGAGGAGGAGAACGCCGCCCTGCGGCGGGAAAACGCCATCCTCAAGGCCCAGAACCGCCTGGCTCAGACCAACAATGAGGAAAACGCCCGCCTGCGGGATCTGCTGAACCTGCGGCCCCAGAACTATGACCTGGAGCTGGAGACGGCCTCCGTCACGGAGCGCACGGTCACCAACTGGACCTCCTCCCTGACACTGAACATCGGCACGGATCACGGTGTCGAAGTGAACGACTGCGTCATCGACGAGACGTATGCCCTGGTGGGTGTGGTCAGCGAAGTGGGACTCAACTGGTGCACGGTCCTCACCATCGTGGACACGGACACCTCCCTGGGCGCCCAGGTGTTCCGCACCAAGGACCTGGGGCTGGCGGTGGGCGACTTCTCCCTGATGCGGGAGAACCGCCTGCGGCTGGACTATCTGCCCGCGGACTGTCAGCTGCTGGGCGGCGATCTGGTGGTCACCTCCGGCCTGGGCGGGTATTATCCCTCCGGCCTCTCTGTCGGCACAGTGGAGGAGGTGCAGCTCAGCGACTCCGGCGCCGCCTCCTACGCGGTGCTGGAACCCGCCGCCGACTTTGACAGTCTGGTGGAGGTCTTCGTCATCAAATCCTTTGACATCCAGACCTGATGGGACGGATGTCCCCACCTGTTCGGAAAGGAGGCTCCGGCATTGCTGGCGCGGAATGAGACCATTTTCAAATGGGCCCTGTACGCCGGGGCCACGGCAGTGTTCTTCCTGCTCCAGGGGGCGGTGCTCCAGCGGATCACCCTCTGGGGCGTCATTCCCTTTGTGTTCCCCATCCTGGTGGCGGTCCTGGGTATGTATGAGGGTCCCCTCCCCGCCTCCGTCTACGCCCTGACGGTGGGAGTGCTGTGCGACCTGCTGCTGCCGGCGTCCATCCCCTGCTTTTACACCCTGATCTTTCCCGCGGCGGGGCTATGCGCGGCGCTGATCTCCCAGAGCCTGCTGCCGGCGGGCTTTCTCTGTGGGGTGGTCACCTCCGTGCTCTCCTTCCTCCTCACAGACGCCTTTCACTGTGTCGTGCTGTGGGCCGGGGGGAAAGCCGCCTGGGCTGCGGGGGCCCAGGTCTTCCTGCGGGAGGTCTGCGTCTCCATCCTGCTGGTGGTCCCGGTGGTGTTGCTGTTCTCTGCCGTGTTCCGCCGCACCCACCTGGATGACTGAGAAGGAGGCTGTCTATGGACCATAAGGAAGCCCATCATCTGCGCCTGTATGTTCTGGCAGCCCTGTTTTTCATTGTGGCTGCGGTCTACATCGGGGTCCTGTACGACACGCAGGTGAACAATTACGACTATTACTACGCCAGCTCCGTCCGCAGCATCGCCCGGTCGGAGACCGTGGAGGCCGCCCGGGGCAATATCACCGACCGAAACGGCAAGGTGCTGGTGTCCAGCCGCTCCTCCTACAACCTGACCTTTGACGCCTCCCTGCTGGAGAAGGACGAAGATGCCAACGAGTCCCTCCTGCGGCTGCTGCAGCTGTGTCAGAGCCGGGGGATCAACTGGGTGGATTCTCTGCCCATCTCCCGCTCCGCCCCCTTCGCCTACACCATCGACTCCCTGGACAGCGCCGCCAGGAGCCGCTTTCTCACCTATCTGAAGGATCTGGACGAGGCCGCGAACGCCCTGGCCGCCTATCTGCTGGAGCATCCTGCCCTGCTGGAGACCACGGACGAGGAGGGCAACAGGGAAAACCCCGCCGACGACATCCTGGCGGATGAGGAGCTGGATCAGGCCGGCAAGGCCCAGGCCCTGCTGGAGGAGCTGACCTCCAGTCAGCTGACCGGCGCCATGCTGGAAGGGTCCGGTCTCTCCGCCACGCGGCTGATCGCCCTGATGCGGAAGGATTTCGGCCTCTCCGCCTCTTTTTCCGTGGAGGAGGCCCGGCTGGTGCTGGGCGTCCAGTACGAGATCCGCAGCCGAAATCTCGCCAGAACGGACGCCTATGTGCTGGCGGAGGATATCGACGCGGAGCTGATCTCCCTGCTGAACGACGGCGACTACGCCGGAGCCAAGATCACCCCCTCCTCCGTGCGGGAGTACGAGACGACCTACGGGGCGCATATCCTGGGGTATCTCGGAAAAATCAACGACAGTGCGGAAAAGGAGGCCCTGGGCGAGGGATATAACTGGAACGACTATGTGGGCAAGGACGGCGTGGAGGCGGCCTTTGAATCCCATCTCAAGGGCACCGACGGCACCCGGGTGGTCTCCCTGAACGAGGACGGCAAGATCACCGGCGAGTATTACTCCAAGGAGCCGGTGCCCGGCAACACTGTGGAGCTGACCATCGACCTGGACCTCCAGCAGGCGGCGGAGGACGCCCTGGCCGCCACCATCACCCGGATGACCGGGGAGGATGGGGATGAGACCCGGGGCGGCGCCGTGGCGGTGGTACAGGTGGGCACGGGGGAAGTTCTGGCCCTGGCCTCTTATCCCACCTATGATCTCTCCACATTCCGACAGAGCAGCATCTACGCGGCTCTCTACAATGACCCTGCCCGCCCCTTCACAAACCGCGCCACCAACGGGACGTACGTCCCCGGCTCCACCATCAAGCCCCTGACGGCCGTGGCCGCGCTGGAGAAGGGGATCATTACTCCCACCCAGGAGATCTACTCTCCCAGCCGGTGGGTCTATCCCAACGACCCCACCCACAGCGGCGCCAACTGCGCCGGCGGCAACCACGGTCTCATCAATGTGACGGAGGCCATCACCAAGTCCTGCAACTACTTCTTCGCGGAGATGGGATACCGAATGGGCATGGACACCTTCCGGGAGTATCTGCAGGCCTTCGGCCTGGGAGAGCACACCGGCATTGAGATTGGTGATTACGCCGGTACCTTGCCCAGCAATGAGGCGGGCCACGACCAGACCCCCTGGGCCACCTTCGGCCAGGCCAACCAGCTCTACTCGCCCCTCCAGCTTGCCAACTACATCGCCACACTGGCCTCCGGCGGACAGCACTGCAAGGCCCACCTGCTGAAGGCCGTGAAGTCCTATGACAATACGGAGGTCCTGGCTGTGGGCGACACGGCGCCCACCAACGTGGTCTCCATGCAGGATTCCACGCTAGAGGCGGTGAAAAAGGGCATGCTGGGCTACACCCAGCCCGGCGGCTCTGTTTACAATGCCTTCCGGAACTGCGTGGTCACTGCCGGCGCCAAGACCGGCACCTCCGAGCTGGGCGGCAACCAGACCGAAAACGGCGTCTTCGTTTGCTTCGCCCCTTATGACGATCCGGAGATCGCCGTGGCCATCGTCATTGAGCACGCCACCTGGGGCTCCAATCTGGCCACCACGGGCGTGGATATTCTCAACGCTTACTT
This sequence comes from Oscillibacter sp. KLE 1728, assembly GCF_934833455.1. NCBI lineage: Bacteria > Bacillati > Bacillota > Clostridia > Eubacteriales > Oscillospiraceae > Oscillibacter > Oscillibacter sp. KLE 1728. The sequence continues at coordinate 25,325 of NZ_CAKVVF010000009.1, read as the reverse complement.
TACCGCCGACGAGACCGGCAGTGCCGTCACCGGCGAAAACCAACTGCTTCCGTAAGGAGACGCATCCCCATGAGCGAACCCTTTGTCTTTGATCCCCGCTGCGACCTGTGCAAGGAGCCCTTCGGCGCCGTCCCCTGCGGAACGGCGGTCACCTTTCACTGCCGCCCCCTGGCCACGGAGGGCTTTTCCCACTGCGCACTGGTCCTCTCCTGTGAGTTTTCCGGGACGCAGCGGGAGCAGGAACTACCCCTGGAGGGCTTCGCAGGCGAGCGGCTTTGCTTTTCCGGCACACTGACCGCGCCGGAGCTGCCCGATCTTCTCTGGTATCACTTCCGCTTCTGGCGGGAGGACGGCACCGGCTGTCTGCTGGACAAGACCGGCTACCGCAGTGACGGACAGGCCGTGTCCTGGCAGCTGACGGTCTACCAGGAAAGCCGTACGCCCGGCTGGTTTGGGGCAGGTGTGACATACCAAATTTTTCCAGATCGTTTCTGCCGTCTGGTACCCGTGGACCCTGCGGGTCTGGTTGGACGGCGCTGGGTCCACGAGGACTGGGATGACACGCCGGAGTGGCGGCCGGATCCGGATGGGGAGATCCGCAACCGGGACTTCTTTGGTGGCACTCTGGCGGGGATCACGTCGAAACTGGACGATTTGAAGGCCCTTGGTGTCACCACGCTGTACCTCTGCCCCATTTTCGAGTCCGCCTCCAACCACCGTTATAACACAGCGGACTATACCCGCATCGACCCCATGCTGGGCACGGAGGCCGATTTCCGCGCTCTCTGCGCCCAGGCCCGACAGCGGGGGATGCGGGTGATTTTGGACGGCGTGTTCAACCACACCGGATCCCAGAGCATGTACTTCAATGCCGATGGCTATTACCCCACTTTGGGCGCAGCCCAGAGCCAGGATTCTCCCTGGTACAGCTGGTACCGGTTCCACCACTGGCCGGATTCCTACGACTCCTGGTGGGGCATCCGCACTCTGCCAGCGGTGGAGGAGTCCTCTCCCTCTTATGTGGATTTCATCATTGACGCCAAGGACTCCATTATCCGCCGGTGGCTGCGTGCCGGAGCTTCCGGCTGGCGGCTGGATGTGGCGGATGAGCTGCCGGACTGGTTTCTGGAGAAGATCCGCGCCGCCATGGAGGAGACGGCCCCTGACAGCGTCCTGATCGGCGAGGTGTGGGAGGACGGCTCCAATAAGATCGCCTACTCCCAGCGGCGGCGGTATCTGCTGGGCAGTGAGACCCACGGGCTGATGAACTACCCCTTCCGCACGGCGCTGCTGGCCTATCTCTCCGGCGGGGATGCCGATGACTTTCGGGAGGCCATGGAGACCCTGCGGGAGAACTATCCTCCGGCGGCCTTTTACTCCGCCATGAACTTTTTGGGCACCCACGATACCCCCCGCATCCTGACGCTGCTGGGTGCGGACCGAACGCCGGACACCAAGGCGGAGCGGGCCTCCTACCGGCTTTTGCCCCGGGAGCGGGCAGCGGGCATCGCCAAGCTGCGGCTGGCGGCGCTGGTGCTGTTCACCTTCCCCGGCTCTCCCATGATCTATTACGGGGATGAGGCCGGGATGGAGGGCTTTGAGGACCCTCTGAATCGGGGAACCTACCCCTGGGGCCGGGAAGACCGGGACCTGCTGGCGTGGTTCACCCGGCTGGGTGCCCTGCGGAATGCGTATCCAGCCCTGCAGTCCGGCACCATCTCCTGGCTCTACACCGCAGGTCCTTTGTTGATTTTTGCCCGGCAGAACGGTGACCAGCGGCTGACCACAGCCGTCAACGCCTCACCGGACTCCCACACTGTCACACTGCTGTGGGAAGGCGCTGGCCCCACTGATCTCCTCACCGGAGATACTCTCCCCTGTTCCGGCGGTGTTCTGCACTTGCAGCTGCCGCCCTGGGGCTGCCGTCTTTTTCTGTGACCGGCTGCGGATGTTTCACGTGAAACATCCGCGGCTCTTTTTCTGCCGTTTGTTTCACGTGAAACATTTTCTCTTCCTTTTCTCTGCTTTTCCGCTTTTCTCCTTGCAACGGCCGTCCACGCTTGCTATAATAAATGAGCATAAGCATTTCTACCTTATTGGGTATTTTCAGAAAGTAGGTGCCCACGTGGCAAAAACCATTGCGATTGTGAATCAAAAAGGCGGCGTGGGGAAAACAACCACCTGTGTGAATCTCGCCGCGGCCTTGACGGAGGCCGGGCAGCGCATCCTCCTGTGTGATTTTGATCCTCAGGCCAATTCCACTTCTGGAATGGGCGTGGACAAGACGGTCTCCAAGGGAATCTACGATGCCCTGATCGGCGAAGTGCCGGTGGAGGACGCCCTGGTGCACACCAAATACGGCGATGTTCTCCCCTCCAACAAGGCGCTGGCCGGCGCCGGGATCGAACTGATCGGCATGGAGCGCCGGGAATTCCTTCTGCGGGACGCGCTGGACAAGGTAAAAGATCGCTACGACTTCCTGTTCATCGACTGCCCCCCCTCTCTGGAACTACTGACGCTGAACGCCCTCTGCGCCGCGGACGCCATCCTGGTGCCGGTGCAGGGCGAATACTACGCTCTGGAGGGCCTCAGCGATCTGATGAACACGGTGCGGATCGTCCGCAGGTCCCTGAATCCCCGGCTGGAACTGGACGGCGTGCTGCTGACCATGTTTGACGGGCGGACCAATTTGGCCTTGCAGGTGGCGGAGGAAGTGAAGCACTACTTCCCCGGCAAGGTCTATGCCACTGTGATCCCCCGGAACGTGCGCCTCAGCGAGGCGCCCAGCCACGGCAAGCCCATCACCGCCTATGATCGGACCTCCCGGGGCGCGGAGGCCTACACCGCCTTTGCAGCGGAGTTTCTGAAAAAGCAAAGCGCCTGATTCTCTGGAAAGGAGCGTTCCCATGGCATCCAAGAAACCCTCCGGCCTCGGCCGGGGTCTCGGCGCCCTGCTGGGCGACGACGTATTGAAGGCGGAGAGCACCGGCAGCCTGTACCTGCCCATTTCCCAGGTGGAAAGCTGTTCCTCCCAGCCTCGCAAGCACTTTGACGAGGCATCCCTGGCAGAACTGGCCGACTCCATCCGAGAGCACGGTATCATCCAGCCTCTTACCGTCCGGAAGCTGGCCTCCGGCTACTATCAGATCATCGCCGGAGAACGGCGCTGGCGGGCTGCGCGGCTGGCGGGCCTTCAGGAAGTGCCCGTCATTGTCATGGAGGCCGATGACCGCAAGGCCGCCGAGCTGGCCATGATCGAAAACCTCCAGCGGGAGGATCTGAACCCCATAGAGGAAGCCGCTGGCTTCCAGTCCCTGATGGAAACGTATCACATGACCCAGGAGGAGGCCGCGTCCCGAGTGGGCAAATCCCGCAGCGCCGTGGCCAACGCGCTGCGGCTGCTGTCCCTGACGCCGCCGGTGGCCAAGCTGGTGGAAGAGGGAAAGCTCTCCGCCGGTCACGCTCGGGCGCTGCTGCCCCTCTCCCCCGCCCTGCAGGAAAACGCCGCTGGCGCCGTGATCTCCGGCGGCCTCTCTGTCCGCCAGACGGAGGCCCTGGCCAAGCGGCTGAGTCTGGAAAAGCCGGAAAAAGCCCCCGCGCCGAAGGGAATCGACTATGCCGCGGAGGCGCAGAAGGAGTTGAGCTCCAAGCTGGGCCGGGGGGTGCGGATCGTCACCGGCCGCAAAAAGGGCCGGATTGAGCTGGAATACTACGGCATTGACGACCTCAACGACCTGCTGGAGGCCCTGGCGATGCTCCGGGCAAAGCAAACGAAAACCCCCTGATTGGGAAAGGATGATTTGCCATGAAATTTGAAAAACGCAGCGGAGACGAAGCGGAGACACCCTCCTCTGCTCCGGAGGAAACGCCCTCCACCGGGAAAAAGCCCGTTGTCATCTATATCATGATCCTGTTCATCGTGGCCTTTCTGCTGATGGCGCTGTCCTTTCTAATGCACCAGCGGAGCAACTCCGAGGTGCTTGGGGAGCTTCAGGACTCCGTCACTGCCATGCAGGAGGTACAGGCCACGCAGGACGCCCTGCTGGACCTGCAAAACCAGCTGGATGAAGCCCAGACCACCATCGACGCGCTGGAGTCCTCCGCAGAGGAAACTGACGCCGCCTTGGCGGAGGCCCAGCGGGAGAACCAGGCACTGCTGGCTCTGTACACCATTCAGCAGCAGTATTCTGCGGGAGATCTGGCGGGCTGTCAAGCCAGCATCGACGCCTTCGAGGCGTCTGAATACCGGGACGCACTGCCTGAGACTGCTGAGGAGGGTGTCACCCCTCCCTCCCAGCGGTATGCGCAGCTGAAGGAAGCAGCAGAGGCCCGTTGAGCAGTCAACGGCTGGCCATTGTTTCACGTGAAACATGCAACATCAATAAATTGAGGAGAGAATCATCATGCTGGATATCAAATTTATCCGGGAGAATCCGGATGCCGTCCGTGAAAATATCAAAAAGAAGTTTCAGGATGCCAAGCTTCCCCTGGTAGACGAAGTCCTGGACCTGGACTCCAAGCGCCGGGCCGCCATTGCGGAGGCGGATCAGCTCCGCTCCAACCGAAACACACTCAGCAAGCAGATCGGCATGCTGATGGGCCAGGCCAAAAAGGACCCCGCCAAGCTGGCGGAGGCCGAGGCTGTCAAGCAGCAGGTGAAGGAACAGGCGGACCGCTTGGCAGAGCTGGAGAAACAGGAGACGGAGCTGGAGGAAAAGCTCCATCACAATATGCTGCTGATCCCCCAGATGATCGATTCCTCCGTGCCCATCGGCAAGGATGACAGCGAAAATGTAGAGGTCCAGCGGTTCGGAGCATGTGAAGTCCCCGACTTCCCCATTCCCTACCACGTGGATATCATGGAGTCCTTCAACGGCATCGACCTGGATGCCGCCGGGCGGGTCTCCGGCAGCGGCTTTTACTACCTGCTGGGCGACATTGCCCGGCTCCATGAGGCGGTGCTGGCCTACGGCCGGGACTTCATGATCGACAAGGGCTTCACCTACTGCATCCCCCCCTTCATGATCCACGGCAACGTGGTGGAGGGCGTTATGAGCCAGACAGACATGGACGGCATGATGTACAAGATCGAAGGGGAGGACCTGTACCTGATCGGCACCAGCGAGCACTCCATGATCGGCCGGTTCATTGACCAGATCCTGCCGGCTGAGAGCCTGCCCCAGACCCTTACCTCCTACTCCCCCTGTTTCCGCAAGGAGAAAGGTGCCCACGGCATCGAGGAGCGTGGCATCTACCGCATCCACCAGTTTGAAAAGCAGGAGATGATCGTCGTCTGCAAGCCCGAGGAGTCCAAGGACTGGTATGAGAAGCTGTGGCGGATGTCCGTGGAGCTGTTCCGCTCTCTGGATATTCCGGTGCGGCAGCTGGAGTGCTGCTCCGGCGACCTGGCAGATCTAAAGGTCAAGTCCTGCGATATTGAGGCCTGGTCTCCCCGCCAGCAGAAGTTCTTTGAGGTGTGCTCCTGCTCCAATCTGGGGGACGCCCAGGCCCGCCGTCTGCGCATCCGCTATAAGGATGAAAATGGCAAAATGCAGCTGTGCCACACCCTGAATAACACCTGCGTGGCCCCGCCCCGGATGCTGATCGCCTTCCTGGAGAACAACCTCCAGGCCGACGGCACTGTCCGCATCCCCCAGGTCCTGCGGCCCTATATGGGCGGCAAGGAATTGCTGGTCCCCGCGGAAAAATCCAATTTGTAATTTTTTGTTTTATTTATACAAATCGTTGAACCCGTTTCCAGCCGTTGGAGCGGCGCGCAGCCCTGCTCCGGATCATTCGGTGCCCCTCCAGCGGCTCCATTCGGGTCAAATCTCTGAAAGCCTTGGGCTCCAATGGTTACAGCATACGTACACAGGCGCCCATTCATTTCACACAGGAGAGTCCCATGACTGAACTTACCAAAAAGACCACCGGCTTCCTGGCGGAGTTTCGCCAATTCATTGCCAGAGGAAATGTGCTGGATATGGCGGTGGGCGTCATCATCGGCGGCGCCTTCGGCAAAATTTCCACCTCCCTGGTCAACGATATCCTGATGCCCCTGCTCTCCCTGCTCACCGGCGGCGCGGACTTCTCCCAATGGCAATGGGTCCTGCGGGAGGCGGTGTATGACGCCGGCGGCAACGAAGTGCGCGCCGCTGTTGCCATCAATTACGGCTCTTTTCTCTCCACTATTCTGGACTTCCTCATCATCGCCTTTGCGGTCTTCTGCCTCATCAAAGCTATCAACCGCTTCCACCGAAAGAAGGAGGCCGCTCCTCCTCCCCCGCCCCAGCCCTCGCAGGAGGAAGTGCTGCTGGCGGAGATCCGAGACCTGCTGAAGGAGAGGACATGATGGAACAGCGCCTGCAATCGGGTCTTGCCGCCCTGAACCTCCCTGTGGAGGGAATCCCTGCTCTGGTCCGGTATGGGGATCTGCTGATCGAGACCAACAAGGTGATGAACCTCACCGCCATTACGGACCCGGAGGATGTGGCCACTCTCCACTTTTTGGACAGCGCCGCCCTGCTGACCCTGGAGTCCTTTTCCGGAAAGTCCGTGGTGGACGTCGGCACCGGTGCCGGTTTTCCCGGTCTGCCCCTGCGGGTGCTGGAGCCCTCCATCCGCCTGACGCTGCTGGACTCCCTGAACAAGCGCATCCAGTTCCTGGAGACGGTGTGCCGGGAGCTGGACCTCCCCGATGTGGCCTGCGTCCACGCCCGGGCGGAGGAATTTGCCGCGGAGCACCGGGAAACCTTTGATTTAGCGGTCTCCCGGGCAGTGGCGGCCCTGCCGGTGCTGTGTGAGCTGTGCCTGCCGCTGGTAAAGCCCGGCGGGAAGTTCCTGGCCATGAAATCCGTGGAGTCAGACGCGGAGCTGGCCGCCGCACAGCACGCCATTGCGATCCTGGGCGGCGCCGTGGAGGCGGTCCGGGACTATGCCATCCCCGGTACAGATGTGCGCCACCGGCTGATCGTGGTGGAAAAAGTGAAAAAAACTCCGGAAAAATATCCGAGAATGTTTGCAAAAATCAAGAAGAATCCCTTATAATACATTTGTGAGCAGTTGAAAGGAAGTGCCGCCTGATGACGTCTCCAGGACAGTGCATTGCCGTCGCATCCGGAAAGGGCGGCACCGGAAAGACCTCCTTTACGGCGGGTGTAGGCGCGGCTCTCGCCCTATCTGGCCGGCGGGTGCTGTGCCTGGACTGCGACATCGGTCTGCGGAATCTGGATCTGGCCCTGGGCCTGTCGGACCGGACGCTGATGGACTTCTCAGACGTGGCGCAGAACCGCTGTTCCCTGGAACTGGCCGCTGTGGAACACCCCAAGATCCCCGGCCTTTTCCTGCTGACCGCGCCGGCGCGTCCCCATGGTCGCCCGGTGACGGAGATCCAGATGGCAGATCTGCTGCGGGAGGTACGCAGGCGGTTTGACTTCTGTCTGCTGGACGCACCTGCGGGCCTGGGGCGGGGCTTTCAGCTGGCCACCTGCGCCGCGGACCGCTGCGTGGTGGTGACCACTGCGGACGCCTCCTCCCTGCGGGACGCCCAGCACACCGTCATGGAGCTGGATCGCTTCCCATCAGGCGCCCTGCACCTGGTGGTGAATCGGGTGCGCAAAAAGCTGCTGCGCCAGCTCCACGCCACCATTGACGATGCCATCGACAAGGCCGGCCTGCCGCTGCTGGGAGTGGTCCCCGAGGATGACGCCCTGCCGCTGTGTATGAACCGGGGTGTGCCCATCCTGCTGGCGGACGGCCAGAGCGCCGCGACTGCCTACCGCAACATTGCGAAACGCCTCCAGGGGGAACGGGTCCCCCTGCTGCGGATCAGATAGAGAAAGGAGTCTTTCATGAACATCGCCCTCATGTCCCACGACAACAAGAAGGAGCTGATGGTGCAGTTCTGCACCGCCTACGCCGGCATCCTGTCCCACCACAACATTTACGCCACCAACACCACTGGCCACATGGTGGCCGACGCCACGGGCCTGAATGTCCACTGCTTCCTGTCCTACGCCCACGGCGGCAGCCAGCAGATCGGCGCCCGGATCGCATACAACGAATTCGACCTGGTACTCTTCTTCAACGACCCCAACAACGAGGCTATGGTGGGAGATGTTTCCTATATCTCCCGGCTGTGCGACCAGAACAACATCCCCTTTGCCAGCAATCTGGCCACGGCGGAGGCGCTGGTACTGGGTCTGGCCCGGGGCGATTTGGACTGGCGCTGCATCGTCAATCCCTCCAACCGTCCCATCGCTTGACATTTTTCCCCAAAGCGCATACAATCACCCTGTTGATTCATTTGCACCGCGCGGATGCCGCAGCAGTACTCCAATCGCCGGCCCCACAGAGAGGGGCGCACCGCTGAGAGCGGCCCGGCCGGCCTGGACGAAGGACAGCGGCGGAGCGGGGGCGGAGACGCCCACGGCACCCTCCCCGTAGCACAGGAGGCAAAAAGGAGGCTCTATAGGCCTTGAATTTGGGTGGCACCACGAAGCGGAATCGCTCTCGTCCCAAAGCCGCGGGACGGGAGCGTTTTATCATTTTGCGCCCGCGGTGCATCCCGGGCAGCGACCCGCATCCCACGAAAAAGGAGTTTTGACGATGGCTAAAATGACCCCACGGACACTGTCCGGCTTTATGGAACTGCTGCCCGGACCACAGCAGCAGATGGAGCGGATCATGGAGATCCTCCGCCGTACCTATTCCCTCTATGGCTTTACCCCCCTGGACACCCCGGTGATCGAGTCCAGCGAGGTACTGCTGGCCAAGGGCGGCGGCGAGACGGAGAAGCAGATCTACCGCTTCCAGAAGGGCGACGCGGATCTGGCACTCCGGTTCGACCTGACGGTCCCCCTGGCAAAGTATGTGGCCCTCCACTACAACGACCTGACCTTCCCTTTCCGCCGGTATCAGATCGGCAAGGTGTACCGGGGTGAGCGGGCCCAACGGGGCCGCTTCCGGGAGTTCTATCAGGCGGACATCGACATCATCGGAGATGGCAGGCTCTCCATCATCAATGAGGCGGAGATCCCCGCCATCATCTACAAGACCTTCTCCACCCTGGGACTGAAGCGGTTCCAGATCCGGGTGAACAACCGGAAGATCCTCAACGGCTTCTACGCCATGCTGGGTCTGACGGAGAAGTCCGGTGACATCATGCGCACCGTAGACAAGCTGGACAAGATCGGGCCGGAGAAGGTGAAGGCCATCCTCACCGGCGACCTCGCCGTGACTCCGTCCGACGCCGACGAGATCCTGAAGTTTATCGCCATCTCCGGCGGAAACGACGCCGTTCTCTCCGCTTTGGAGGGCTACCGGGGCCGGAACGAAATCTTCGACCAGGGTCTTGAGGAACTGAACACGGTGGTCCGGTATCTGGCGGACTTCGGCGTCCCGGCGGAGAATTTCGCCGTGGACCTGACCATCGCCCGGGGCCTGGACTACTACACCGGCACCGTCTACGAGACCACCTTGCTGGATCACCCCGAGATCGGCTCCGTCTGTTCCGGCGGCCGGTACGACAATCTGGCGGAGTATTACACGGACCGCCAGCTTCCCGGCGCGGGCATCTCCATCGGCCTGACCCGGCTGTTCTATGTGCTGGGAGAACAGGGTATGCTGAATCCGGACCTGCCCACCGCTCCGGCGGATGTGCTGATCCTGCCCATGACGGAGGACCTGTCCGCTGCCATCTCCCTGGCCACCCTGCTGCGGGAAAACGGCATCCGCGCCCAGCTCCACTGCGAGGAAAAGAAATTCAAGCAGAAAATCGCCTATGCCGACAAGCTGGGCATCCCCTATGTGATCTTTCTGGGGGAGGACGAGATCAGCTCCGGCGTGGTGGCCTGCAAGGACATGGCCACCGGCGAGCAGACAAAGCTGGAACCCGCCGCCACCGTCTACCGCATTAAGGCGGGTCTCGCGGAACGGGAAAAGGGCACCGTCATCCAGGAGTAATTCCCTGCCCCACAGAGATACTTTAACGCCGAATTTCACCTGCGGAGACAACCAAATCGCATCTCAAGCAGTCCAAGCAGAAATATTTTCTATAAAAAATACAAGCAGTATTTACTAGAGGTGTTTCTATGAAGAACCGGAAGCGTGTCTGGGTGCCTTTGTTGGTCCTGCTGCTGGTCGCCGCGATCTGGTACAGCCGTCCGGTAACATTGCCGGACCTGATGAAGGGCCAGGAACTCCAAGAGATCAACGTCCTGATCCGCTCCCTGGGGGACTGGGCCCAGGAGCCAGAGACCGCCACGGTGTCGGTACCCCTCACTTCCCCAGAGGGGGCGGCCCTGCTGAAACAGCTCCAAGACCTCTCCTTCTGCCGTTCTCTGACAGACCCGCTAATCAAGCCCCTTGCTCAGGCGGTGAATGCCAGCCATGGGTCCGTCTTCTATGAGGCGGGAGACTGGATGTTCTCCCTCTCCCTCGCCGGTACAGATGGCGATTTTGCTGTGCTGAACTTTACCGTCCGGGAGTGGTCCTATGCTGCTCCGGGACAGGCGGACTTCTACGGCTGCACCGTCCCGGACGGAGAGGCCGTTGGCAGGGGCCTTGGGGAACAGCTCTGGGCTCTGGCAGCGAAATATGATCTCAATTCGTAATATTTTTTATATAAATTTCTATTTGTAATCACATTTCCACACAGAAAGGAATCCACAATCATGACACAGAATCGCACCCATACCTGCGGAGAGCTGCGGCTCTCCGACGCCGGCAAGGCCATAAAGATCTGCGGCTGGCTGGAAAACCTCCGGGAGGTAGGCAGTGAGCTGGCCTTCGCCGTGGTCCGGGACTTCTACGGCACCACTCAGGTGGTGGCGGAGACCGCCGACATGGTGGCCCTGCTGAAGTCCATCAACAAGGAGTCCACCATCTCCGTGGAGGGCACCGTCCGGGAGCGGGACAGCAAGAACGACAAGATGGCCACCGGCGAGATCGAGGTGGTGCCCGGCAAAATTGAGGTGCTGGGCCGCTGCCAGCACAACGAGCTGCCTTTCCCCATCAACCGCAGCCGGGAGGCCGACGAGGCCACCCGCCTGAAGTACCGCTATCTGGACCTGCGGAACCCGGCGGTGAAGAACAACATCATCCTCCGGTGCCAGGTAGTGGCCGCCCTGCGGCAGGCCATGACAGAGCATGGCTTCCTGGAGATCACCACCCCCATCCTGACCGCCTCCTCCCCGGAGGGTGCCCGGGACTATCTGGTGCCCGCCCGGAACCACCCCGGAAAGTTCTATGCCCTGCCTCAGGCACCCCAGCAGTTCAAGCAGCTGCTGATGACCTCCGGCTTTGACCGGTACTTCCAGATCGCCCCCTGCTTCCGGGACGAGGACGCCCGGGCGGACCGCTCCCCCGGTGAGTTTTACCAGCTGGACATGGAGATGGCTTTTGCCTCTCAGGATGACGTATTTGCCGTACTGGAGGACGTGCTGCCCCCCATCTTTGCCAAGTACGGCAAATACGACCGGGCCAGCTCCGCGCCCTTCATGCGTATCCCTTACACCGAGGCCATGGAGAAGTATGGCTCCGACAAGCCGGACCTGCGCATCGACCTGACGGTGCAGGACGTCACCGGCCTGCTGGGCGCCTGCGGCTTCGGCCCCTTCGAGGGCAACGTGGTGAAGGCCGTGGTGGTCAGCGATTTCCACGAGACCCGGAAGTTCATCGACAAGACCCTGGCGGATGTGGAGGTGGTCTCCGGCGGCAAGCCCTACTGGTTCCGCCTGGACGAGAACGGTGAGATTGTGGGCGGCATCGCCAAGTTTGTCCAGCCCATCAAGGAGTCTGTGGTCTCTGCCCTGGGTCTGAAGCCCAACGACTTCGTGGCCCTGTCCGCCGGCAAGCTGGGCGCTGCCCAAAAGACCGCCGGCACGCTGGTAAAGACTCTGGGCGCCGCCGTCCCCGGTCACATGGACAAGGAGCAGTACGCCTTCTGCTGGATTGTGGACTTCCCCATGTACGAGATCGGCGAGGAATCCGGCGAGCTGGAGTTCTGCCACAACCCCTTCTCCATGCCCTCCGGCGGGCTGGAGGTCCTGCTGAAGGCGGAGCGGGGCGAGATCGATCCCCTCAGCATCACCGCCGACCAGTATGACCTGGTGTGCAACGGCGTGGAGCTCAGCTCCGGCGCGGTCCGGAATCATGACCCGGAGATCATGATTAAGGCCTTTGAGATGGTCCGGCTGGGCGAGGAGGACGTAAAGGCCAAGTTCCCCGCCATGTACAACGCCTTCACCTACGGCGCGCCGCCCCATGCGGGCATTGCCCCCGGCGTGGATCGCATGGTGATGCTGCTGGCCGGGGAGGACTCCATTCGGGAGATCATCCCCTTCCCCATGAACAAAAACGCCCAGGACGTGATGATGAGCGCCCCCAGCGAGGTCACGCAGAAACAATTGGACGAGCTGCACATCGCCATCGTCAAGCCCCAGGACTGACCTGTAAATCCGGAATAAAAAAGAGACGGACCGCATTTCTGCGTTCCGCCTCTTTTTTTCCACTTTCCGGCATCATCCCACGCATACCACCTTCATGACTCCGGAGGTCAAAGCCTGTCAAACCGCTGGCCCTGGGTATTGCACCAGAAATGGTCCTCCGCCAGACCGGAGACGTAATAGGTCAGCGGCCCGGAGAAATCGCCGGATTCGTGGATATCTATCTCCAACGACGGACACCAGCCCATGCCGCCGCGGTCCCGCAGCCGGGCAGAAAAGGCCGTTTCCCCATAGTAGTCCAGGTAGGGGATTACCACCCGACAGGTGCCGCTCTGGAAGATCAGCAGCTCCTGCAAGGTGCTGTCACACCAGATGCCGTCAAACGCAGCCAAATCCGCAGGCCAGGCAGAGGGCTCCTCCTGCCAGAGCGTGGTCTCCGTCCCCAGAAGCCTGGTGAAAAAGGGGGACAGGGACCGGACCGCCGCCCGGTAGGTCTCTTCTCCCAGCTCCGGCGCCTCACCTGCTTTCCGCAGGCTGTCCGCCCTGTCCAGAACCGCTGCAAATGCCACTGCGGAGGCTGCCGGTTCCGCCTCCATCTCCTCCAAAAGGGCCAGGACCACGTCCTCCTCCGGGATCGTCTGTCCAGAGCCCGCCCAGTCCAGCAGGGTCCGTGCCGCCGTCTCCGGTGTCTCCTCCAGCACTTGTACAGCCACCGTCTCCCAGGTGGTCTCCGAGACCGTCCCCTCCCCCTGGGGACTCCCCAGCAGAGCGATCATTGCCATCAGTAGAGCCGCCATCCGCATGTTGTCACACGCTCCCTTCTATTTTTGCCAGCATACCACGGGGTCCGTTTGGATTCCACCACAAATCAGTAACAATCTTTTCTTTCGGGCCCGGATGTGATACACTTCATATCATCACTCCACAGCAGAAAGGAGCTCTTATGAAACGACTTTTTACAATTCTGCTGGCTGTCCTCTCCCTGTTGAGCCTGACTGCCTGCGGCGGCTCCCCCACAGAGGAGACTTCCCAGGAACCCTTAGTGGACATTCAGCCCCAGGAGCCGGAGGCGCCCCCGGAACCCACACCGGAGGAACTGGCCGCCCAGGAGGTGGAGGACCTGCTTGCCTCCCTGACCCTGGAGGAAAAGGTCGGCCAGCTGTTCTTTGTCCGGGTACCCGACACAGACGCGGTCTCCGACGTGAGCACCTATCATCTGGGCGGCTACATCCTCTTCGGCCGGGATACGGCGGACAAGACTGCCGATGCTTTGATCCAGACCATTCAGAGCTATCAGGACGCCGCGGCTGTGGACACCGGAATCCCGCTGCTGATCGGCGTGGACGAAGAGGGCGGCACGGTGGTGCGGGTCAGCTCCAATCCCCATCTGCGGGCCTCCAAGTTTCCCTCTCCTCAGAAAGCTTATGCCTCCGGCGGCATGGAGGCCGTGCTGGCAGATACCCGAGAGAAGGACTTCCTTCTCTCCGCCCTGGGCTTCAACGTGAACCTGTCCCCGGTGGCAGATGTGTCCACCAACCCCGCCGACTTTATGTATGACCGCACCTTCGGCCAGGATGCGGCCGCCACAGCGGACTATGTGGCCCAGGTGGTCTCGCAGATGGCGGAGGACGGTATGGGCAGCGTCCTCAAGCACTTCCCCGGCTATGGGAACAATGTGGATACCCACACCGGTATCGCCGTGGACCAGCGGCCGCTGGAGTCCTTCACGTCCTCCGACTTCCTCCCCTTCCAGGCGGGTATGGAGAGCGGCGGCGGAAAGACCGCTGTGCTGGTCTCCCACAATATCATGACTGCTGTGGATGGAGATCTCCCCGCCTCCCTGTCCCCGAAGGTCCACGGCCTGCTGCGGACGGACCTGGGCTTTGACGGCGTGGTGATGACCGATGATCTGGCCATGGAGGCAGTTGCAGCGTACAGCGCCGACGGGGCCGTGGCGGTGATGGCCCTGGAGGCGGGAAACGATCTCGTCATCACCACCGACTACCGCACCCAGATCCCCAAGGTCCTGGAGGCGCTGGAAAGCGGCGCCCTGTCCGAGGAGACCATCGACACCGCCTGCCGCCGGGTGCTGACCTGGAAGCAGAATCTGGGGCTGCTGTAACATACCTCCCGGTCCCATCCCCTGACGAAAGGAAGTTTTCCACATGGAAACGGAAAAACTCTATTACCAAGATCCCTACCTCACCGCCTTCACCGCCCGGGTGCTCTCCTGTGAAAAATCCAAATCTGGCTGGGCCGTAGTGCTGGACCGCACCGCCTTCTACCCGGAGGGGGGCGGACAGCCGGCGGACCACGGCACTCTGGGCGCAGTCCAGGTCACGGATGTCCATGAAACAAAGGGCGTGATTTTCCACACCTGTGACGGCCCTGTGGAGATCGGCACCCAAGTGGCGGGGGCCGTTGACTGGCCCCGCCGGTTCGACCACATGCAGCAGCACTCCGGGGAGCACATTCTCTCCGGCCTGCTGTGCTCGCTGTACCACTGTGACAACGTGGGTTTCCACCTGGGGGCCGACACGGTGACCATCGACTACAATGCCGAGCTGACCTGGGAACAGGTCATGGCCGCGGAAAAGGCCGCCAATGAGGTGATCTGGCAGGACACTCCGGTGGACATCACCTTCCCCGCGCCGGATGCGCTGGCCCGTCTGAACTACCGCAGCAAGAAAGCGCTTACCGGCCAGGTGCGGATCGTGGCCTTCCCCGGGGCGGACTGCTGCGCCTGCTGCGGCACCCACGTGCGCCGGGCCGGTGAGGTGGGGATTATCAAGGTCCTCTCCTGCCAAAAGTTTCGGGAGGGGGTGCGGCTGGAGATTCTCTGCGGATCGCGGGCCTACCGGTATCTCTCCCAGGTATACGACCAGGACCGCGCCGTGGCCCAGCTGCTGTCTGTAAAACCCCAGGACACCCTGGCCGCCGCAGAACGGCAGGCGGAGGAGCTGGCCGCCGCCAAGCAGCGGATGACGGAGCTGGAGGATCAGCTCTTCTCCCTCCGGGCCCAGGCCCTGACAGACCGGGGAGATCTGCTGCTTTTGGAGCCCCCCACGCGGCCGGACGGAGCCAGAAAGCTGGCAGACGCAGCCGCAAAGGCCTCCGGCGGTCTGGCGGCGGTGTTCGCGGGAGCGGAGTCCTCCTACGTCTATGCCCTTGTCCAGGCCGATGGGGCGGACATCTCTCCCCTGGTGAAGCGGCTGAACGCCGCTCTTTCCGGCCGGGGTGGCGGGCGGAACGGCTTTGCCCAGGGCAGCGTGCAGGCGGACCGGACCGCCATCTGTGACTTTTTCCGCAAGGAGGGGATTGAATGTCCTACGTGCTGATCGAACAGAATCTTGAGGAAGAGGACGAGCCCCGGTTCATCTACGCGGAACTGGACAGCGGGCGCCGGGAGGTCCGGCGGGTGGAATTCTACCCCAATGGCCTCTGCTTTGCCTACGGCGGCGACTACGGCCGGGAGGAGGCTCTCTCTCCTGCCCCCTACCCGGAGGACCTGCGGACGCTGAACCGCCCCGGGGAGGTCACCGCCCGCGCCATCACTCCGGCCGCGTTTCGGGAGATCTGGGGACAGGCCCAGGAGCGGCCGGACGGCTTTATGGGAATGTTTGCCTGATGAGAAGAAGCATTTGTTTTGCCGGGGGCTGCTTCTGGGGCATGGAGGCCCTGTATCGCCGCCTGCCCGGCGTACTGGATGTCACCGCCGGCTATGCCAACGGAGACACGGCAGATCACGCCAACTATGACGATGTCTGCACCGGCCGCACCGGCTTCCGGGAGGCGGTGCAAGTGGCGTATGAAGACGGGACTGTCTCCCTGCCCCACCTGCTCTTTGTCTTTTTTGCCGCCATCGACCCGGAGACTCCCAACCGTCAGGGACCGGACGTGGGCAGCCAGTACCAGACCGGCGTATACTGGATGGACCCGGCGGACGAGGGCATCATCCGCTCCATCGCTGCCCTGGAGGCCGCGGCCGTTCCCTTCTTCGCCGTGGAGCTGAAGGCCCTGGCATGTTTCTATCCAGCGGAAGAATTCCATCAGCGGTATCTGGAAAAGCACCCACGGGGCTACTGCCACGTGGCCCCCTGGAAACTGGCCGCCCTGCCGGACTTCCCCTTTTCCACAAAGACCTATACCCGTCCCGCAAAAGAGCTGCTGCAGACCTGGAAAGAAGCCGGAGAAGTGTCTTTCTGACGGGCGGGGGAAACTCTGTTTTCCACAGGCTGACCATATTTGTGTAAATAAAAGCGCCGCAGGCGGATGCCTGCGGCGCTCTCTTTGATTCAGCTTCCGTCACTGGACGGGCTCGTTCATCTCTGCAGTGATATACTGTTGGCCGTACATGGCGTCGTACAGCACATCCTCCCGCAGCTGCAGCAGCTCCCGGGCCTCGTCGGAGAGAGCCGCCTCCTCCACGCCGGCGCTGGGCGTCCCCGTGCCATCCACAAAGTACAGCTCCGTGTTGGTGAGACACACCTGGCTCACCTTCTCCAGCAGCGCCCAGTACCGGGTGACCGGCTGACCGGTCAGCTCCAGCAGCTGGGGGCCGATGGCGGTGATGCTGCTGTCCCGCCGGGTGCCTGCCTGCCCCTGGAGCAAGGCCGCATCATTGGCCCAGATCAGATAGTCCGTGGAATACAGGTCGCTGATCTCCTCCGGGGTCCAGCCCACCGTGTCGTTATCCGGGCAGAGGCCCAACTTTGTGTACACTGTGTCCCCGTCCGTCATGAACAGATTGGGCCTGTGATCCCCGAAGAACACCACGATGGTAGGCTCCTCGCTCTCCCGCAGGGCGTCTGTCAGATCTCCCAGGGCCTGATCCGCCCGGGTGATGCCCTCCAGCATGACCCGGACGATGGCCATATCCTCCTCGCCGAGACTTTCGCTGGTGACGCCGATCTGACACTCATAGTTGAATTTCTCCGGGTCAAAGGGCTGGTGGTTCTCCATGGTGATGCCGTAGAGAAACGCCCGCTCCCCGCTGCTGTTGATGTCCTCCATCCGGTCCAGCATGGCCTGGAAGAAGTAACTGTCCCGCATGTAATACCCGCCGTAGATGCCCCCCTCCCAGGGAAAGTCCAGAGCCTGGATATCTGCGGAGAACAGAAGGTCGGAAAAGCCCAGCCTGGGATAGGTCACCGTTCGATTATACAGGCTGTCGTTATACCCATGGAGCATCTCCGCCCGGTAGCCGCTCTTGGTATACTGCTCCGGCAGGGCGTCGAATTTCTCATAGGCGTCATCCTCCAGGAAGCAGATGTTCGTCCCAGCACCGAAGTCCAGCTCCGTAATGCCATACAGCATGGACATCTCCAGATAGCCGGTGCCGTAGCCCAGATAGTGGCTGTGGAATGTGCCGCTGATGCCCTCGCTCTCCAGGGCATGGAAATTCTCCAGGGGATCCCGTTCATACTGAAGGCCCGGCAGCCGGGTCAGATCGTAGAAGGACTCCGACTGGGCCACGATGATGTTGGGCTGCACCGCCGCTGCGGGGGCGTCGGCGCTGTCCTCTGTCAGGATCTCGTCGATCCGGGCCAGGACCTGCTCCATGTAGGCTTCGCTGTATCCCTCCGGGCTCTTCTTGGCCTGAAGAAAGCAGTCCCGCCAGAGACTCAGCGTCAAACCGTAGGTGTCGTGGCTGTTGGCCGCAGCCAGGCGGGTGTTCACATCCACCTGAAAAACCGCCCCCGCCGCCTGGGCTCCCTGTGTGGAAAACAGCCCAATGGTCAGGGCCAGGGCAACGGAAAAAGTGACAAAGCGGCACCGCCCGGTGAGCAGCGTCAGCCGCCGCACCAGAATCAGAATCCCCACACACATCCCCAGGGCGATCATCGCCATCCAGAAATCCACCGGCGGGCGCAGCTCTCCCGCCACACCGGCCACCTCTCCTACCTGTGCCGCCAGGCCGAAGTCCGCCAGCACCAGTGGCGTGCCGTTGATAGCTGTCTTGAAATAGTCCACCAGGGACAGCACCAGTCCGGCAACCCCCACCAGTATAGCGGAAAGCCACAATCTACCCAGCAGCGCCCCCAGGGTGAACACCACAGCGCCGTAAAGGACGCCGGTCAGCAGCAGATAGGTGGGCCATTTCACGAACCACTCCCACACGATGGAGAGGGAACCGGTAACCACCCACTGGACGGCCACCGCCACAGCCAGCCCCATGCAAAGGCTGCCGCCCAGAAACATGACCCAGCGCAGCCACACCGGCCCCAACGCCCGGGGCCGCTTCTGTCTCTTCAACACTTCTACCTCATTTCCCAGGTTATAAAAAGGGCCGCGGGGATTTCCCGCGGCCCCGATAATCTCCGATCAGTATGCCAGTTTCTCCGCCAGATAGCTCTTCAGCTGGTCGATAGGCAGCCGCACCTGCTCCATGGTGTCCCGGTCCCGGACGGTGACGCAGTTGTCACCAGCCTTATCCGCATCGCCCACGGTGTCGAAGTCCACCGTGATGCAGTAGGGCGTGCCGATCTCATCCTCCCGGCGGTACCGCTTGCCGATGGAGCCGGTGTCGTCAAAGTCCACCATCCAGTCCTTGCTGAGCTCCGCCTGGATCTCCCGGGCCTTGTCGGAGAGCTTCTTAGAAAGGGGCAGCACCGCGCACTTGAAAGGCGCGATGGCCGGATGGAACCGCATGACGGTGCGGACGTCGTTCTTTTCTGCATCCACCACCTCTTCATCGTAGGCTTCCACCAGCAGGGCCAGGGTCATCCGGTCCGCGCCCAGGGAGGGCTCCACCACATAGGGGATATAGTGCTCGTTCTTCTCCTGATCGAAATAGGTCAGATCCTGGCCGGAGTGCTCCTGATGCTGGGTCAGGTCGTAGTTGGTCCGGTCCGCCACACCCCACAGCTCGCCCCAGCCGAAGGGGAACAGATACTCAAAGTCCGTAGTGGCCTTGGAGTAGAAACTCAGCTCCTCGGGCTCGTGATCCCGCAGCCGCAGATTCTCCTCCTTGATGTTCAGGCCCTTCAGCCAGTCGTGGCAGTACGTCCGCCAATACTGGAACCACTCCAGATCCGTGTCCGGCTTGCAGAAGAACTCCAGCTCCATCTGCTCGAACTCCCGGATACGGAAAATGAAATTGCCCGGGGTGATCTCGTTGCGGAAGGACTTGCCGATCTGGCACACGCCGAAGGGCAGCTTCCGGCGGGTGGTCCGCTGGATGGCGGGGAAGTTGACAAAAATGCCCTGGGCGGTCTCCGGCCGCAGGTACACCTCGTTGGCGGTGTCCTCCGTGACGCCCTGGTGGGTCTTGAACATCAGGTTGAACTTGCGGATGTCGGTGAAGTCGCTCTTGCCGCAGCCAGGGCAGGGCACCTGGTTGTCCCGGATGAATGCCACCAGCTCCTCCTGGGTCATGGCCTCCACGTTCACGTCCATGCCGTGCTCCTGCACATAGCTCTCCACCAGCTTGTCCGCCCGGTGGCGCATCTTGCAGGCCTTGCAGTCAATCAGAGGATCGTTGAAGGTGGATACGTGGCCGCTGGCCACCCACACCTGGGGATTCATCAAAATGGCGGAGTCCAGTCCCACGTTGTAGGGATTCTCCTGGACGAATTTCTTCCACCAGGCCCGCTTGACATTGTTCTTCATCTCCACGCCCAGGGGACCGTAGTCCCAGCTGTTGGCAAGGCCGCCATAGATCTCACTGCCGGGGAATACGAATCCCCGGTTCTTACACAGGGCCACGATCTTCTCCATGGTCTTCTCGGTGTTTTTCATGTTCCATTCTCCTTTACGGCGGCCCGGACAGAAAAAACGCCCCGAGCCGGTTTTCGGCTCAGGGCGAACAATCAGTCCGTGGTTCCACCTGAATTCGCGCCTGGCTGACGCGCACTCTTCACCCGGTAACGGCGGGGACCGGCAGGGCATTTCCGCCCCGCGGCTCCAGGGTGCCTGTTCTTCCGCCTCCCCGCAAGGGCTCACACCAGCCGCCCTCTCTCTTTGCCGGGGTATGGGGGATACTTCTCCCTGTCACTGCCTTTTGGATATCGTGAGAACTGTATCACGTTTTCATCAGAATGTCAAGGCCGAGTCCCACAGAAGCCGCACCAGGCAGGGCACTCTCTCACCCGGACCCTGGTCTGATCCCTTATCCGAAGCGCAGAAAAAGGCCACCCTATAGGGCGGCCTTTCCCAATTTACTTTTTCTCCCGATCGTAGGCCACGATCACCCGGCGGTTGGGCTCCGTTCCGGTGGAGTAGGTCGTCACATTGGGCACATCCTGCAGCGCCGTATGGATCACATGCCGCTCATAGGCATTCATAGGTTCCAGTGTCACGCTGCGGCGGTACTTGGTGACCTTGGCGGCCACCTTCCGGGCCAGATGCTGAAGACTCTGCTCCCGCTTTTCCCGGTAATTCTCCGCGTCCAGCTGCACCCGCACCCGGCCGCTGCCGCTGCGGTTCACCGCATAGCTGGTCAGCTGCTGGATGGCGTCCAGAGTCTCGCCCCGGCGGCCAATCAGTGCGCCCAGATTCTTGCCCTCCAGGATCACCTTGTAGCGGCCCTTCTCCAGCAGATAGATGTGGATCTCCGCAGCACTCTCCATCTGCTCCAGCAGGCCGGAGAGGAACTTACGGATGGCCTGGGCCTTCTCGTCATCCACTTCTTCGCCCAGTGTCTGCACGGGAGCGGACTGCCGGGTCTTCTCCTCCGGGGCGGGCGCCGGCGCCTCCGCCGGCTTGCGCTCCTGTCTGGGCGGCTTTTCCGCTTTGGGGGGCTTAGGCCGCTCTTCCTGCGGCTTCTCCTTGGGGGCAGGCGCGGGGGCGAGAACCTCCTCTTCCTCCTCCGGGCCGTAGCTCACCCGGACCTTGGCCGGGCAGCTGCCCAGACCCAGGAAACCGGACTTTGCTCGCTCCAAAATCTCAACGGACACATCGTCCCGGTCCAGGCCAAGCTGCCGCAGGGCATTCTGGATGGCCTCATCCTCGGTCTTGCCCGTTACATCAATAAACTGTCTCATGGCGTAACAAGCTCCTTACTGATCATCATAGCGGTCCTCCTTGTAGGACCGGCCGCGGGCATAGGGCCGGTCTCCCACACGGCCCGCTTCCGTGGTGCTGGTGGCCGCCTTTTTGGCCTTCAGGGCCTTGGCCTCCTGCGCCGCCTGCCGCTTTTCCTTCAGGCTCTTCTTCTGTGCGGCCTGCTGACGCTGCTGCTCCTGAAGCAGCTTGGCCTCCTCCATCCGCTTCTGGCGGTCCGCCTGGATCATCTCCTGCCGGGCGTCCTCCTCTTCCTGCAGCTTCTTGGTGTAGAACTTGCCCAGGACCATCTCCTGGATAATGGAGAACGCGCTCTGGGCAGCCCAATACACGCCCAGGGCGGCGGGCACGATGAAGGCGATGTAGATAGACATCAGAGGCATCATCCACATCATCATCTTGGTGGAGCCGTTGGCAGCCGCAGTCTGGGCGGACTGGCTCATGCTGACCTTGCTCAGCAGGAAGCTGAACACACCGGAAATGATGGGAATCAGAATCAGTCCCACCGCGGCCAGCGTGATGCCCGTGGAGAGGCTGCTGACAGCGCTCCAGGGCGTCTGGATCAGGTCAATCCCCAGGAAGTGGTAGTCGATGTTCACCCAGCCGGGATGCTCTGCAATGAAGTCGGGGAACTGGCTGTTAATGATGTTGGAAATGGCGATCTGCTCATAGCCGGGGCTGGCCACGATCTCAATACCGGCGCCTTCAATCAGACTTCTGGCCGCATTCACTACCGCCAGACCGGCGTCCTTGCCGCCGAAGTTCATGAAGTAGACAATGGGCTCCCGGATGATATAGTACAGGGCCATCAGAATGGGCAGGGGCAGAAAGCTCCACAGGCAGCCGCTCATGGGATTGAAGCCCTCTTCCTGGTAGAACTTCTGCATCTCCTCCTGCATCTTCAGCTGGTTGTTGGCGTATTTCTTCTGGATCTCCTGCATCTTGCCGGACATGCGGCTCATCCGCACCATGCTCTTCTTGGACTTCATCTGAAAGGGCAGCAGGATCAGCTTGATGACCAGCGTGAACAGGATCAGGGACACGCCGTAGGACCCTGTCAGGTTGTAAAACAGCCGCAGCAGGGCCGCAAACGGGATACAAATTGCGTATCCGATGGTTGAAAACATAGATGCTTCCTCCAAATTGTAATGGGACCCGGGCTTTCAGCGCCCGCAGAGCGGAGCATTTCCGCTTTCGGCCTGTCCGCATTCCGCAGTGCCGGCTGACAGACGGCCGGACAGCAGCACAGGGTCCGGCAGAGGGGCTTGTCCCCTCCTCTCATGGGACCGGATCATATCCTCCCTTGTGAAACGGATTGCAGCGCAGGATACGCCGGAACGCCAGCCAGCCGCCCTTGAGGGCGCCGTACTTCTCAATCGCCTCCAGCGCATATTGGGAACAGGTGGGAATATACCGGCAGCAAGGCGGCCGGTACGGGGAGATGGCCACCCGGTAAAATTTCACCAGGGCCAGCAGGACCTTTTTCATCATGACCGGTCCTCCAGCAGCTCCAGCTTCCTGCAAAGACGCAGGAAGGTATCGTTCAGCTCCTTCCAGGAGGCAGTCAGGGTCCGTCCCCTGGCTACCAGAATCATGTCGTACCCCTGGCGGAGCCGTCCGGAATTGAGCCGGTAGACCTCCCGCAGGCGGCGGCGGGCCCGGTTGCGGACCACCGCATGACCCAGCTTGACGGATACCGTCACGCCCAGGCGGTTGTGCCCCAGCCGGTTTTTCCGGCAGTAAAGCACCATCCCTCCGCCCACGGCGGAGGCGCCCTTCTGGTACAGCCGGCGGAACTCATAATTCTCTTTCAGGGTCACTGCCCGCTTCATGCTGCCACCTGCCTTCTCCCATTTGACACATCTGACACAAACTCAACGAGGGACGGAGGAATCACAGAATTCCCGCCGTCCCTGAAGACGTTGTTCAAGTGTCTCCCGCACGGTCCGTTTCTCAGTAGGACAGACGGGCGCGGCCCTTGGCGCGGCGACGGGCCAGGACCTTGCGGCCGTTGGCGGTTGCCATTCTCTTGCGGAAACCGTGGACCTTCTGGCCGTGCAGCTTCTTGGGCTGATAGGTACGTTTCGTTGCCATGTTGAGACACCTCCTGTCAGAATTGCGGCCCTTTTGAGGGCGGCACTTACTCGACACCGCCTAAAGGGCGGCGCAGTAAACAGATCAAGACCGCATGATCGCGGCGCAACCGATATTATACAGACTGTTTGAAAATATGTCAACTAAAACTTAAAAGTTTTGCGAAATTTCCGTATTTTTTTCTTTTTTCAGTTGCGATTCTCGAAAATTTCAAAATCTGGTGTCCCATGCTGTCCAAAGCCGCTATATCTTGTTGCCTGTGCAGGCGGATCTCCTTGGTTCTTATTATTAGAATAAGTGTTGTAATTTCCGGCTGTCTTTGGTATAATAAAGCGTACTGCCATGTCTATTTTTTACTAGAGAGAGGTGTTTCCTTTTGAATTCCGTCGCCGACGTGTGGGACAATGTACTATCCCAGCTGAAGGGCGAGCTCTCGGAGACCACCATCGCCACCTGGTTCGACGAATTGGAGGCTGTGGACATCCAGGGCAATACGTTTATCCTCCACTGTTCCAACGACTTTAAAAAAGGCTATATCGAGTCCCTGTTCATGAAAAACATCAAGGCCTCCCTTCACGACATTTTCTCCACGGATTTTGAAGTGAAGATTCTGGACGACCTGGATTACGCAGAGCTCAAGGATAACCGCCCGCACCGCCAGAGTGAGCGGTTCACTTCCGCGGAGTTCACATTCGAGACCTTCGTGGTGGGCCCTTCCAA
Organism: Oscillibacter sp. KLE 1728; assembly: GCF_934833455.1. Taxonomy (NCBI): domain Bacteria; kingdom Bacillati; phylum Bacillota; class Clostridia; order Eubacteriales; family Oscillospiraceae; genus Oscillibacter; species Oscillibacter sp. KLE 1728. The sequence continues at coordinate 1,062 of NZ_CAKVVF010000009.1, read as the reverse complement.
CAAGCTGGCTTATGCCGCCTCCGTCTCCGTGGCGGAGCATCCTGCTCAGAACTACAACCCCCTGCTGATCTACGGGGACTCCGGCCTGGGCAAGACCCATCTGATCTATGCCATCGCCAACGTCATCCGCCGGAACGATCCCCGGTCCAAGATCGCTTACGTGAAGGGCGACGACCTGACCAACGAGCTGGTGGATGCTATCCGGGAGGGTAAGACTGCGGAGATGCGGGAGAAGTACCGTCAGGCGGACCTGCTGCTGGTGGACGACGTGCAGTTCATCGCCGGCAAAAAGCAGACGCAGGAGGAGTTCTTCCATACCTTCAACACCCTGTACGAGTCCGGCCGGCAGATCGTCCTGACCTCTGACCGTCCACCCTCTGAGATGACCCAGCTGGAGGACCGCCTCCGCACCCGATTTGAGTGGGGACTGCTGGTGGACGTAGCGCCGCCGGATTTTGAGACGCGTCTTGCCATCGTGAAAAACAAGGCCGCCCTGCTGGGCATGGAGCTGCCGGACAAAATCTCCGCCTACATCGCCGAAAACGTCACCGCCAACGTCCGCCAGCTGGAGGGCACCATCAACAAGATCCTGGCCTACAAGGATCTGCTGGGCAACGACACCGACGAAGAAACCGTCACCCGGGCCATCCAGGACATGCTGCGCCGCAGCAACGAGTATGTCCCCACGCCGGAGGCCATCCTTGAGTATATCTCCAAATATTACAGTCTGGACGAGTCCGTGATCCGGGGCCAGCAGCGGGTGCGGGACGCGGTCTCCGCCCGGCAGATTGCCATGTACCTGATCCGCTCCATGACCAACTCCTCCGTGGTGGAGATCGGCAAGGTCTTTGACAACCGGGACCACTCCACCGTCCTCTACTCCATCCAGCAAATCGAAAAGAAGATGAAGAAGGACGCTGCGTTTGCCGAAATGGTGAAGGAGATCAAGACGAATATCAACTCCAAGCGGTGACCAGATTTCTCCACATCTTCCGTGGAAAAGAAAAACTTCCCTGTGGAAAATGGTCTTTCAAAAAAGTCCGTGGAAAAATCCCCGGATCC
>NZ_CAKVVF010000008.1:0-37929 GCF_934833455.1 Oscillibacter sp. KLE 1728 | reverse complement strand
AGAGGACGGCGGACAGCCCGTAAAAAGTTTTAGGGGCACAAAAAAACTTGCAGAAAACTTGCTTTTTTGGCAGACTTCGGGTATTCTGAAAAAAATTGCCATTGGTATGACCTCTTGACGGGATCAAGAATTTTGGGAAGGGAGCGCCGCCGCACTGCGGCGGCAGGGAGATAGATGAATCGGACTTGGATTGAATTGGACAGGGAGGCCCTGGCCCACAACATCCGGCGCTACCAGAACCTTCTGCCAGCGGGCTGCCGGATCATGGGCGTGGTGAAGGCGGACGCTTACGGACACGGGGCGCGGGCGGTGGCCGCCCAGCTGTGGGAGCTGGGCATCCGCCACTTTGCCACTGCCACGCTGGACGAGGCGGTCCAGCTGCGGGAGGCCGGCATCCAGGGGGAGATCCTGATCCTGGGATACAGCGCCCCTGCGTATTTCCACCTGCTGGCAGAGCACGGGCTGACCCAGACCGCCACCTGCCCGGACCACGCCGCCCAGCTGGAGACCTACTGCCGGGAGAACGGCGTGCGCCTCAAGGTACATATCGCAGTGGACACGGGTATGCACCGCATCGGATTCCTGCCGGAGGACCTGGACGCCATCCGGCGGGTGTATGAGAACGGCGTCCTGCAGGTCACCGGCATCTACTCCCACCTCTGCGTGGCGGACACGGACGAGGAGGAACATGTGGACTTTTCCCGCCGGCAGGCGGAGACCTTCAAAAGCGTGGTGGAGTCCCTCCAGGCCCGGGGCGTGGAGCTGGGGACGGTTCACCTTCTGAGCAGCTATGCGGCGGTGAACTACCCGGAGTACGCCTATGACTACGCCCGCCTGGGCATTTTGATGTTTGGCGTCAAGAGCAGCCCGGCGGACTACCTGCGGGAGGACCTGCAGCCCATGCCGGTCATGACCCTGAAGGCCCGGATCACCTCTGTGCGGGAGATCGGACCCGGGGAGACGGTGAGCTACGGCCGGATCTTCCGGGCGGAGCGGCCCACCAAGGTGGCCTCCGTCTCCATCGGCTACGCCGACGGCATCCCCCGCTGCCTCAGCGGCGGAAAGCTGCGGGCCATCGTCCGGGGACAGTACGCCCAGGGCATCGGCCGGATCTGTATGGACCAGCTGATGCTGGACGTCACCGGCATTGAAGATGTCCGGGTGGGGGACGAGGCGGTGTTCATCGGCCGCCAGGGGGACTGTGTCATCTACGCAGAGGAGCTGGCGGAGAACGCCGGCACCATTACCAACGAGCTGTTCAGCCGCCTGGGCGCCCGGGTGGAGGGGCGCTGCTTCCGGCAGGAGGCCTGAGTGAGATGTGAGGCCGCGGAGCGGCTTTGCATAGATCAGAAACCAAGCGGGGGCCGGGCCGGCCAGCGGAACGGTGCCTGCGGAGAAAGGAGGAAGAGAGATGGAACGGTATGTGGAGTGCGAGAGCCGCGGCTTGACCCTACGGGGGATGCTGCATGTGCCGGACCAGCGGCCGGGGAAAGTACCCTTTGTGATCCTGTTCCACGGCTTCTGCGACGACCGGAACGAGATCAACTTCGTCCACACGGAGCTCTCCCGCAGGCTGTGTGAGCGGGGGATCGCCAGTGTCCGGTTCGACTTTGCCGGCAGCGGCGACAGCGACGGGCGGTTCGAGGACATGACTGTCTCCAGTGAGGTGGAAGACGGCCTTGCCATCTTGGACTATGTCAAGAGTCTGGACTTTGTGGACCAGAGCCGGATCGCGATCCACGGCCTGAGCATGGGGGGATGTGTGGCCTCCATGGTGGCGGGCCTGCGGGATGCGGACGTGTGCGCCCTGAGCCTGTGGTGCCCGGCGCCGGACGTGGTCTACAACATGAAGCACAAGATGCTCTGCGGCGTGGATGTGTCTGACATCGAGGAGAAGGGCTACGCAGACTACGAGGGCCTGCGGGTGGGCCTGGGCTTCTACCAGGATGCCTTGGAGCTGGATCCTTACGCCGTGGCGGCCAAATTCACCAAGCGCGTGAATCTGGTACACGGGGATGAGGACGTGACGGCCTCCATCCACTGTTCGGAGCGGTACAAGGAGATCTATGGAGACCGGGCGGAATTCCTGGTGGTCCATGGCGCGGAGCACCGATTCAAATCCTGTGCGTTTCGGGCCGCCCGGATGGACTCGGCTCTGGCATTCCTGACCCGGGAGCTGCTGGGCTGAACGGAGGACTCCTACGGCGCCGCGGGCGCGGTCCCGCGCCGCCGTACAATCTAGAAGGGAGAAACGAGAATGGATAAGACAAAGACAGTCAAGACGCGGAAGACCCCAACTCCGGCTTTCGCCGTGATCTCCTTCCTGGTGATCGTGGCCGTGCTGGTGGCGCTCATCAACCTGGGCGTGGACACCACTATGTCCGTGTTCATCGCGGCCCTGATCGCCGTGGTAATCGCGCTCCTGCTGGATATCCCTTGGGCGGATGTGGAAAGGACGCTGTTGCGAGTGGTGTCCGACTGCATCCCGACATTTTTGATCGTCATCATGGTGGGTATGCTGGTGGGCATCTGGATGGCCGGCGGCACGGTCCCGGCCCTGATGTACTACGGCATGAAGCTGATCTCCCCGAAAATCCTGGTGCCCCTGGCCTTCGTCCTCAGCGGGCTGACGGCGGAGTTCACCGGAACCTCCTTCGGCAGCGTGGCGACCATGGGCATTGCCCTGGTGGGCGTGGCCTCCACTACTTCCATCCCGGTACCGCTGGTCATTGCTGCGGTGGTCTGCGGTGCCTGGTTCGGCGACAAGATGTCCCCTCTGTCCGACACCACGAACCTGGCCTCCGGTGTCAGCAGGGTTCCCCTGTATGACCACATCGGGTCCATGATGTACACCACTATTCCCGCTGCACTGGTGGCGCTGGTGCTGTTTACCGCCGCCGGCCTGATGCATAGCGGCGGCGAGATGGATACGACTCGCGCCAACCTGATCTGCGACACCCTGGCGGAGCACTTCAACCTCAATCCCATCCTGATCCTGCCCGCCATCCTGGTGCTGCTGGTGTCGGTGTTCAAGCTGCCGGCCCTGCTGGGTATGGGCCTCACTGTGGTGGTCAGCATCGTGTTCGCCATGGTATTTCAGGGAGTAAACTTTGTGGAGCTGATGAACTATGCGGCCAACGGCTTCACACTGTCTACCGGCGTGGACATTGTGGACCCGATGCTCAACCGCGGCGGCATTACCAGCATGACCGGTCTGCTGATCACCTTCATGGTAGCCAGCGTCATGGGCGGCATCATCACCGCCACCGGCATCCTGGACGTGCTGGCCAAGGACGTGCTGCTGAAGTTCATCAAGAGCCGCGGCGTCCTGGTGACCGTCACTCTGATCTACTGCTACATCGTCAACTTCCTCACGGCCGGCGGCCAGACCGTGGCCATCATCGTCACCGAGCAGACCTTCGAGGACGCCTTCGACCGCATGGGCATCCACCGCAGGGTCCTCTCCCGGACGCTGGAGGATGCGGGGACCCTGAGTGCACCCATCGTCCCCTGGGGCGTTGCCACGCTGTATGTGATGGAGGTACTGGGCTGCGGCACGGAGTATATCCCGTATTGCTGGTTCATCTTCATTGTACCCATCTTCTCCATCCTCTGTGCCTTCTCCGGCTTTGGTATATGGGACAAGGACGGCAACAAGATGTGGGGCAGGAAAAAGGCTGCTGCAAAGTGATTGAGTCTGCCTGACAATACGGGCCGGCCCGATTTTCGGGCCGGCCCTTTTCGCGCGGCGCACCATGCCTGTTGCAAAGAACGGCCGCCTGCCGTATAATATTTCCATTGCAAGCACGGCCCGCCCTTCGGCGGCGGGGAAGGGAAGTGAACGGATTGGAAAAGGAGCATGGCCACACCCACGTGGGCCTTTACGTCCAGGCCATGGCCAAGTGGCTGGCGGTGGCGCTGGTCACCGGCGTCTGCTGCGGCGTGGTGGGCTCCCTGTTCCACATCGGTGTGGAGCGGGCCACAGAGCTGCGGGAGCAACATCCCTGGCTGTTGTGGTGTCTGCCGGCGGCGGGACTGGTGATCGTGGCCTTCTACAAGCTGACAAAGACGGAGGGCCAGGGCACCAACGACATCATCGACGCGGTACACCACGGAAAGCCCCTGTCCATCTGGCTGCTGCCCGCCATCTTCCTGGGGACAATTCTCACCCACCTGTGCGGCGGCAGCGCCGGACGGGAGGGCGCGGCTCTCCAGATGGGCGGCACCATCGGCCGCCATGCGGGGAACCTTTTCAATCTGGATGACCGGGACCTGCGCACCGCCACCATGGCGGGCATGGCGGCGTTTTTCTCCGCCTTGTTCGGCACACCCCTTACCGCCACGGTGTTCGCCATCGTGGTCATCAGCATCGGCGTGGTGTACCACGTGGCGTTCATTCCATGTCTGACCGCCTCCCTGGTGGCCTACTGGATTTCTGTGGAGTTGGGGGTGGCGCCCACCCGCTTTTCTGTGGCGGCGCCGGAGCTGGAGAAGCTGATGCTGCTGCGGGTGGCGGTGCTGGGCGTAGGCTGCGCCCTGGTGTCCGTTCTGCTGTGCCGGACCCTGCACTTCGCGGAGCATCAGATGAAGAGGCGCCTGCCCAATGCCTGGCTCCGCGTCCTTGTCGGTGGCGGTGCGGTCATTGCCCTGACATACCTCTGCGGGACCCGGGATTACAACGGCGCGGGCATGGATCTCATTACCGCCGCCGTGGAGCAGGGCACTGCCCGGCCGGAGGCGTTTCTGCTGAAGATTCTGTTCACCGCGGTGACGCTCTCAGCAGGGTTCAAGGGCGGTGAGGTGGTGCCCTCCTTCTTCGTGGGGGCCACCTTCGGCTGTGTGGCGGGGCCGCTGCTGGGGATTCCGGCTGGCTTCGCCGCGGCGCTGGGGCTGGCCGCTGTGTTCTGCGGGGCCACCAACTGCCCGCTGGCCTCCATCTTCCTGTCCGTGGAGCTGTTCGGGGATGGTGGGCTGCTGTATTTTGCCCTGGTCTGCGGCATCAGCTACATGCTCTCCGGCTACAATGGGCTGTACTCCAGCCAGACCATCGTCTACTCCAAGCTGAAGGCCCAGTATATCAATGTCCGCACCAACGCCTATCACGCCGGTGAGCCGGTGGCCCCCTTCCAGCAGGGAGGCGGGGAAGAGACGGAGAGGGATTGAGCACGTGCATTTTGGAAAAAGGGACGGCCGCTCACAGGGCGGCCGTCCCTTTCTAAAATGTGTTCACACCGGCGGAGCAGGATGAATGGCTCCGCTCAGGCATAGAATGAGAGCGGTGATGCGATGATGGAACTTTCCTGTGATCCGCTGGCCCTGACCACCGCTGTCAACACCCTGGCGGTCTCTCTGGCTGCCCGGCTGAACGACGAGGACCTGGAGCTGACAGCGGCGCTGCTGGTTCAGCTGGGAGAGACGCTGGAGACGATCTCCGTCCAGCGCCGCCGGACCCGCGGCGGGAGGTAGCGGCTTACTGTACCGGGCCTGTCAGCTCAGTGGGACAGGACTCGCCTGCGGCCATCTGACAGATGCCGCCGATGCCGCAGTCCACCATGCTGGACACGGCGGCATCGGTGTAAAAGGCCATGTGCTGGGTCATGATGACATTGCGGAACTGGTGGAGATAGAACCAGTTCCGATTGGGCAGAATGTCGACCCGGTGGTCGGCGTGGATGATGCCCTCGTCCCCCTCCACGGTGTCCATACCCAGGGCGCCGATTTTTCCCGTCTCGATCCCCTCAATCAGGGCCTCGATATCCGCCAGCTCGCCGCGGGAGCAGTTGACGATTACCACGCCGTCCCGCATTTTGGCGACGGACTCCCGGTTGATGATGTGGCGGTTGGAGTCCAGCAGAGGCATGTGGAGGGTGATGACATCCGACTGGGCCAGCAGGGTGTCGAAGTCCACATAGGTGACCTGGGGTTCCACTGCCGGATTGCGCCGCAGGTCATAGGCCAGAATCCGGCAGCCGAAGCCGGAGAGATTTCGGGCAACCTGGGCGCCGATCCGGCCGGTGCCGATGATGCCGATGGTCAGATCCTTCATCTCGCGGCCCTGGAGGCCGGTGAGAGAGAAGTCGTTGACCTGCCCCCGCCACAGAGCCTGCTTGTAATGCCGCAGGCACATGAGGATCATCATGACGGTGAAGTCGGCCACGCCGTTGGGGGCATAGCTGGCGCTGCACACCCGCAGGCCGATGGATCGGGCGTGGTCCAGGTCAATGTGGTCATATCCGATGGTGCGGGTGGAGAGATACCGGATGCCGAGGGCGTGATAGGCATCCAGCAGGGCCGCGTCGATGCACCCCTGGCCCAGGATGGACACGCCGATGCAGCCGGCGGCCAGAGAGGCGTTCTCCAGTGTGGGCACCGCGTCTGTGACAGACAGCTCCACTCCGTGGAGCGCCGCCTGCTTCTCCAGGTCCGCCCGTTCGTCCGGGCGGGCCTCATAGACCATAATTTTCATAGATTCCTCCAACAGGTGGCCCCGTCAACCCTTCAGCAGGCGGCGGGCCACCTCCACATTCTTCTGCTCCATGGCCTGCAGGTTCCGCACGGCGGCCGCCTGGGCCTCCGGATGGGCCGCCTGGGCCACGCACTGGTCGATCATGGCGCAGAGATTCTGCCCGGTCAGCTCTGCCAGATCCACGAACTGCTCCTGTCCGATATACCGCAGGAAGGCGGAGACCTTGGGGTCGTAGACAACACCCGCCAGGGGGATCCCCGGCCCGGCGGCGAAGATCAGCGCGTGGAGCCGCATGGACACCACTGCCTGCATCCGGCTGAGGGCGCCGATGATGGTCCCGGCGCCGCCGGCATCGTCCAGGAAATAGTGGGGGATCGTCAGCCCGCGGGCGGCCAGCTGGCCCGCACCGGGGTCCAGATGCTTTTCCACCGCCACGAACACCGGCGTCAGACCATAGGTGCGGTAGGCGTATTCCGCCGCCGCGCCGAAGAGGGGGGCCTTCTCTTCAAACCCCTTCCACCGCCGCAGGGCAAAGCAGAGGTAATTGCCGTGGGGCGGGATACCGGCGCGCAGCAGCACGCTGTCGGTCTCGTCATCCGGGGCCTTCTGCAGGATCAGCGCCGGGTCCGCAGTCAACAGGACCTCCGGCTCCGTCACCCCCATGGCCCGCAGTTCTTCCAAAGAGTCCGGCTCCCGCAGGGTGATGACATCCACATATTTGTTGATGATCTTCGCGGCCAGACTCCGGTGGCTCTCCCGGGTGACGGGGCCGATGCCGCAGCCGTACATCTGTACCCGGTTGCCGGCCCGCTTTGCCGCCCGGATATTGGCCAGATAGAACCACAGGGAGCGGCGGGAGGTCACGTCCTGGATCAGGCTGCCGCCGCCGTTGATGTACAGGCGGCTGTTCCACATGGCGGCGTGCCAGGCCAGGAAGTTGGAACGGTGCACCGCCCGCACCCGGTAGGTGAGCCGGGTGCTCCTGGGGTCCTTGCTGAGCACGGTGATGGGCATGTCCGGGTCGATGGAGCGCATCTCCTGGAGGATGGCCTCCAGAATGGCGTCATCACCTGCGTTGCCCCGGCCGTAGGCGCCGCAGATCACCACGCCGTCCCGGGCGGAGGAGCGCCGCCGGTGGCGGCGGAGGATGGAGGCGTATATCTGCAGCTGGGTGGACACGGTCTTCTGAATAGAGAACTGGGTGGACGCCTTTTCATAGAGCTTTTCCCCCAAGCGGCGGCGCAATTCATCGTCATTGCCCAGGGCGGCCAGATCGTTGCCCAGGGCTTGCCAGTCGCCGGGCTGGAAGAGATAGCCGTTCACGTCCTGGTCGATGAGATAGGGGATGCCTCCCACGGCGGTGGAGACGGTAGCCAGATGGAACCGGGCCCCCTCCGTCAGGGCATAAGGGAAGGTCTCGGACAGGCTGGTGAGGGCGTTGATGTCCAGGGCGCTGTAAAACCGGTCCATGCCGCCGGAGATCCATCCGGCGAAGCACACCTGCCGCTCTACGCCCAGCTCTGCCGCCAAGGCGGTGAGCTTGTCCTTCTCCGGCCCGTCGCCGGCGATCAGCAGCCGCAGTCGGGGGCACTTGGCGTGGCCCGCGGCGAAGCCCCGCACCAGAGTGGCCATGTCCTTCACCGGATTCATCCGGGCGGCGATGCCTACCACCACAGAGTTCTCGTCCACATCTGCGCCCAGGCTCCTCAGGTACTCCAGCCGGTCCCCCTGGGTGGGCGGGGGCGTGAAGTCGATGCCGTTATAGATGGTGTAGAACCGGTCCGCCGGGAAGCCACGGGAGATCAGCAGGTCCACCATGGCGTCGGACACGCCGATCCGGTAATCCAGCCGCCGCAGGGCCAGGGCGTTGATGGTGCCGAAGGTCAGATGGCTGAGGGGGCGGCCCATGTAGTCCAGGCGGTAGTCGCTGTGGACGGTGGTCACCACCGGCAGTCCCGTGACCTTGCGGAGCATGGCGCCGATCATGTTGGCCCGGGAGCCATGGCAGTGGATGATCTCGTAGCCGCCCTCCCGGATATAGGCCGCCAGCTTCCGCCGGGTGCGGAAGACGTTGTTGCCCCCGCAGATCATGGTGGGAATGCCCATCTGGCGGGCCTCCTCGGCAAAGGGGCCGTCCCGGAAGCACACCAGCTGGGCGGTGATGGTTTGATTCAGATGTTGCAGCAGGCTCAGCACATGGGTTTTTGCGCCGCCGGAGTCTCCGCCGCTGATGAGATGAATGACCTTCATGGAATGCCTTTCTTTCCGCTTTCCGCAAATAGGGGTTGTGAAATCGCGAGAAATATTATACAATACGAACCAGATATTGTCCAGACGACAAACGCCAAATACAGGCGCGTCCGCGCCTTTTACGGAGGAGACCATGGAACAGAAAGCAAAACGCGTTGGAAAGTTCAACATCATCGACATCATCGCCGTGATTTTGATCGTGGCGGTGGTGGCTTTTGGAGCCTGGAAGCTGCTGGGCAGCAGCGGCGGCACCGCCGCCGAGGACGGCGGCATGGTGAAGGTGACCTATGTGGTTAAGTGCGAGGGTGTGCCCACGGAGCTGTACGAGACCTGCCAGGCCCATCTGCCCTCTCCGCTGATGGCCTCCGGCGCTCTGGTGGGCGGCCAGATTGAGCGCGTGGAGATGGAGCCCTACTACGTGCTGGGCCCCGATGGGCAGTGGATCGAGGATCCGGAGCATGTGACGCTGCTCTTCACCGCCACCACGGAGACGCCTGCCGGCGAGGTCATGACCACCAAGGTGGGAGACCAGGAGGTCCGGATCGGCAAGACGGATTATATTTTGAAGAGTGAGTATATTGAGTTCTCCGGCGGCACCATCGTGGATGTCCAGTGGGAGGGACTGGCAGAAGAGTAACAGAAACGCATGAAAAGCAGAACAGGCGTCCGCCTCATTCCAAATGAGGCAGACGCCTGTTTTTCAGTTGAACGCACAGCTCTTTTACGTCTATGGGCTGTCTACCTGCAGAAGGGGCTTATCTCCACGCCTTCCAGGTGTCCCGGTTCAGCATGTTGGCGGGCATTTCTCCGCTCCGTGCCTGCCGGATGCTACTGGGAAAAAGGAATCCTGTTTTTCGTGCAGTTTCACGCCGCCAGGATCCCCTGCTGTGTACGGCGCGAGGATCACGTTGGGGAGCTCCCTCAGCCAGCTTGCTTGGGAAAATGGCTCTGCCTCAAAGACATCCGGGCAAGCGCCGGCGATCTGATGGTCGCTTAAAGCCTCGATCAGGACCTCTTCGTGAACGATCCCTCTTGGCCATGTTGACCAGAAAAGCAGACGGCTCTATCTTCGCCATACCCGGCCCCGGTTTGAATCATCCGCAGCTTCAGAGCCTTGTCCCCAAAAGAGGGAATCGGGATGTGTTCCGGGATGAGCGCATCCGCACTCTGCAAAAGGGTCCGGACAGATCCGATTCGGTGATAAAAACCTCCCGGTCAGCGGGAAGGAATGCCCTGATCTGCGTGTCTGTGGCCGCAGGGAAGCGCCCGATGATGACGAGATTCATGGACGAGTGCTCACAGGGAGTTCTTGCCCCGGGCCATATACTTGCCCGCCGGCGCCTCCACCAGGACCTTTCCGTTTTCCACGGAGAGCTGCCCCCGCAGCCACACCTGCCGGATGCCGCCGGCGGTGACGAAGCCTTCATAGGGGTTGTAGTCCACATTGGCCACGCAGTCTTCCGCTCGGATCACATGGCTGGCGCCGGGGTCGTAGACCACGATGTCCGCGTCGCTGCCGGGCCGCAGCACGCCCTTCCGGGGATAGAGACCATACAGCCGGGCGGGATTCTCGCTGAGCACCCGGCACATCTGGGCGGCGCTGATCTTCCGCTTGGCCACGCCGTAGGAGTACAGCAGCTCGCCCCGGGTCTCCACGCCGGGCAGGCCGCCTGGGATTTTGGTGAAGTCCTCCCGGCCCATGTCCTTCTGGGCCAGGGTGAAGGAGCAGTGGTCTGTGGACACGGTCTGGATAGCGCCCCGCCGCAGGCCCTTCCACAGGTGCTCCTGCTCGGCCTTGTCCCGCAGGGGCGGCGCGCACACATACCGGGCAGCGGCGGAGTAGTCCTCGTTGAAATACACGCTCTCGTCCAGCAGCAGGTACTGGGGACAGGTCTCCACATACACGGTCTGGCCCCGCTTCCGGGCGTGGTCCACCTCCAGCAGGGCCTCCCGGTTGGTGAGGTGGACGATGACCACCGGCGCGTCCGCTGCCTGGGCGATCCGCAGCAGGCGGCTCACTGCCTCAGCCTCCAGATAGGGCGGTCGGGTGCGGGGGTGGGAGGCGGGGGAGAGCTCTCCGGCGGCCTTCCGCTCGGCGATCATGCCGTCAATGACACCGGCGTTCTCGCAGTGGAAGCCGGCGATGCCCCCCAGCCGCTTCAGCTCCTTCAGTGCCCAGTAGATGTCCCGGTCGCCGATCATCATGGCGGGATAGGTGAGATACATCTTGAAAGAAGAGATGCCCTGGGCGAACATGTCCGGCAGCTCTGCCCGGATGGACTCGTTCCAGTCGTCGATGGTCATGTGGAAGCCGTAGTCGCAGAAAGTCCTGCCGTCCGCCTTCTGATGCCACAGGTCCAGGCCGTGGTGCAGGGACTCGCCCTTGTTGGGGCAGGCGAAGTCGATGACCGTAGTAGTGCCGCCCCGCAGGGCCGCCCGGGAGCCGGTGCAGAAATCATCCGCCGTGGTGGTGTTCGCCACATCCAGGTCAAAGTGGGTGTGGGCGTCGATAAAGCCGGGGAAGAGGAAACAGCCGGAGACATCCACCTCCCGGTCTGCGGCTTGAGGTCCCCGGCCCACCCAGGCGATCTTCTCCCCGTCCAGCAGCAGGTCGGCCCGCCGCTGTCCGGCACCGGTGATGATGGTCCCGCCCCTGAGCAATGTGGTCATAAATATACCTCCTTGTGTGTCTGCGGCACGATGCGGCCGCCCGGCGGCAGGCTGCCGGGAAGCTCCGGCAGACGCTTTTTTTCAGTATAACACCCGCCGCAAGGGAATGCCAGAAGTGCGGGTAGAAAAAAATTGCGCTTCTTCTACAAAAAACGTGGGATATTTCTGGTGGTTTTTTTCGAAAAATCCGCGAAGTCCCCTCTGTCCATTTTTTCCAGATGTGCTATACTATATCCATACCACGGGAGGTCATCTCCCGCGCTTTCAGAGGAGGTAACAGAATGAAAAAGAAAGTCTTGTCCCTGCTGCTGGCGGTGGTCATGACGTTCTCCCTGGCCGTCACCGCCAATGCGGCGGAAGAGACGGCACAGGATCTGGACGGCGACATCGTCATCCTGCACACCAATGATGTGCATGGCGCCATCAGCGGCTATGCCAAAGTGGCCGCGCTGAAGGACGCCTACGAGGCCCGCGGCGCCTACGTCCTGCTGATGGACGCCGGTGACTTCATCCAGGGCGATCCCACCGTCAGCACGTCTGAGGGCGCCACCGCCGTGGAGCTGATGAACCTGGCCGGCTACGACGTGGCCAGCATGGGCAACCATGAGTTCGACTACGGCTACCAGAACCTCAAGGATCTGGAGGCGGACGCCGACTTCACCATCGTGGACGCCAATGTCCTGTACAACGGCCAGGTGGCCTTTGAGGACAACGTGGTCTTCACCGCGCCCGACGGCACCAAGATCGGCGTGTTCGGCCTGGACACCCCGGAGACCGCAACCAAGGCCCACCCCGCCAAGATCCAGGGCGTGACCTTCCTGGCCGGCGATAAGATGTTCGACTGCGCGCAGGATCAGGTGGACGCACTGGAGGCAGAGGGCTGCGAGTACATCATCTGCCTGGGCCACCTGGGCATCGATGCCGAGTCCACCGGCAACCGCTCCATCGACCTGCTGGAGAAGGTGGACGGCATCGACGTGTTCATCGACGGCCACTCTCACTCCACCCTTGAGGACGTGAAGGCCGCCGCTGGCGGTACCGGGAAGGTGGGCGACACTCTGGTGACCTCTACCGGCACCAAGCTGGAGAGCGTGGGCGTGGTCACCATCGATGCCGACGGCACCATCACCACCGCCACTACCCCCGTTGCCGACCTGACCGCCACGGATGCTGATGTGGCTGCCCGCGCCGCCAAGATCCAGGCGGAGATCGACAAGGAATACGGCACGGTGTTTGCAAAGACCGAAGTGGCCCTGAACGGCGAGAAGGAGCCCGGTAACCGTACCGAGGAGACCAACCTGGGCGACCTGATCTGCGACGCTCTGGTCTGGGGCGCCGAGCGTGAGGGCACTGAGGTGGACGCGGCTGTCACCAACGGCGGCGGCATCCGCGCCTCCATCGCCGCCGGCGACATCACCAAGAAGGATATCAACACTGTGCTGCCCTTCGGCAACACCCTCTCCATCGTGAAAGTCACCGGCGCCGAGCTGCTGGAGGCTCTGGAGGCTTCCACCTACTGCACGCCCACCTCCATCGGCGGCTTCCCCCAGGTGAGCGGCATCGAGTTCACCGTGGACACCACCAAGGCCTATGACCAGGGCGAGCAGTATCCCGGCTCCACCTACTACGGCCCCAAGAGCATCCAGCGCGTCACCATCGAGACCGTGGGCGGCGAGCCCTTTGATGCCAACGCCACCTACACCATCGCCACCAACGACTTCATGGCCGCCGGCGGCGACACCTACTATGCGTTCGCGGCTGCCTCCGTCAACTATGACCTGGGCCTCTCCATGGATGAGGTGGTCATGGACTACATCACCGACGAGCTGAAGGGCACCGTCACCGAAGAGGCCTACGGTCAGCCCGCTGGCCGCATCACTGTTGACCAGGGCCTGGCCTTCACCGACGTGGCGGCGACCTCTCCCTACTATGACGGCATTGAGTGGGCCGTGGACGAGGGCATCACCAACGGCACCACCGCCACCACCTTCTCTCCCTACCAGAACTGCACCCGTGCCCAGATCATCACCTACCTGTGGCGCGCCGCCGGTTCTCCGGAGCCTGCTAGCACGGAACCCGCCTATACCGATGTGACGGACACCAGCCTGTACTTCTTCAAGGCCGTCCAGTGGGCCAGTGAGCAGGGCCTGGTGAAAGGCGAGACCTTTGATCCCTATGCGGGCTGCACCCGCGCCATGGCGGTGTACTTCATGTGGGTTGCCGCCGACAGTCCTGAGGCCGCTGCTGCTTCCTTCACCGATGTGGCCGCTGACGCGGACTACGCCGCCGCGGTGAACTGGGCCGTGGCCCAGGGCGTCACCCTCGGCACCGGCGACGGCAGCACGTTCTCTCCCGACACCGTCTGCCAGCGGGGCCAGATTGTGACCTTCCTGTACCGGGCCGCCAACGCCGCTGCCTGAGCGACAGAAGTCAGATCTTCTCAAATCACAAAACAACAGCCGCAGGGAACGCTCCCTGCGGCTGTTGTCTATCTGCCTTACCGGCCCCGCCGGCTGTACTCCAGAATAGGGATGCCGTCTGAGACCGTGCAGCGGTCCAGATGGAGTTCCACCGGCGGAATCCCCTCCTGAAATAGCCGCCGGCCCTTGCCCCGGATCACCGGCAGGATGCCGACGATATACCGGTCTACGGCGTCGGCGCGAATGAAGTCGGAGGCCAGCTCTCCACCGCCGAACAGCCAGATGTGCTTGCCGGGCCGGTCCTTCAGCGCCAGAACTTCCGCCACCACATCGGCGGAGAGAAAGACAACCCTGCCCTCCGGCGCTCGAGGTGTCCGGGAGGCCACCAGGAATCGCTTTTCCGCCGCTTCGGGCAGAGAACTAAGGCAGTCCTCATAAGCCTTTCGACCCATAACGATGGTGTCGCAGGATGCCAGGAAGCCGTCGAAGTCGAAGTGGTCCGCCGTGTCGGCCCGGACATCTCCCTGGCCGCTGATCCATGCGAAGCCGCCGTCCTCATCGCAAATGAAGCCATCCAGGCTGATTGCCAGATTCAAGATGATGTCCCGTGCCATACATGTCCTCCTGTCAAAAAGATGGGAGAACGATCATACCACATCTCGCCGTCTGCTGGCAAGTCCCGCAGGCGGACAAAAAATGCCGTGGCCGGAGGCAGCTGCCACCCGCCACCGACCGTTCACTTCATCTCCGCACTCTTCTCATAGGCGGCGATGACCGCCTCCATCACTGCGCTGCGGAACCCGCCGGCCTCCAGCGCCCGGACGCCCTGGATGGTGGCGCCGCCGGGGGAACAGACCGCATCCTTCAGCGCACCGGGATGGCGGCCCGTCTCCAGCATCAGCCGCGCGGCGCCGATCAGCGTCTGGGCGGCGCACTCCATCGCCATGGGACGGGTGAGGCCGCAGGCCACGCCGCCGTCCGCCATGGCCTCGATGAAGAGGTCCACAAAGGCCGGTCCGCAGCCGGCCACGGCGCTGCCGGCGTCCATCAGATGGTCGTCCAGGGGCAGCAGCCGCCCGGCGCCTGCCATGTTCTCCAGGAACGCCGCTTCCTCCTCCGCCGTGACGCCGTCGCAGGTGTAGAAGATCACGCCCTCCCCGATGGCAGAGGGGGTATTGGGCATGATGCGGATCAGGGGCCAGTCCCTGCAGCCCCGCTCCCGCAGGTCGGGGATGGTGAGGGCCGCCGCCATGGACACCAGCACGAACCGGTCCTTCCGCGCCGCCAGCACGGGGCCGATCTTCTCCATCAGCCCTGCCACCATATAGGGCTTCACGCCCAGGAAGATGTAATCTGCCCCAGCGGCCACCGCCGCATTGTCCACAGCCCGGCAGTCCAGCTCCTGGGCCAGGGCCTCCGCTTTGGCGGCGGAGCGGTTCGCCAACAGGATCTCCCCGCCGGACAGCCGCTTGCGGGCCGCCCGGGCCAGGGCGCCGCCCATATTTCCGGTGCCGATAAAACCAAATGTCGCCATTGTGCATCAACCTCTTTTTTCAAATCAGAATCAGATGTTCAGCTTCGCTTTTTTCCGCAGCACCATCCTGTCGGACCCAGGGCCGCGCCGCCCAGGATCACCAGTCCGTAAACAGCGCAGGGAAGGTACAGCTGCACCAGTGCTATTCCGGTACCAGGCCCGCCGGAGACAGTGCGCATCTGCAGGTACAGCCCCATCGCCGCAGCGGAACAGACCGCCGACGGGATGCCCAGCGCCTGCTTCAGGTGTCTGGCGGGGATGAGCAGCACGGTCGACAGAAGCGCTGCAGCCAGCAGGGAGAGAATGATCGCCGCCATAGAGACCATCCCCTCTTGGTGTTTTAACTTCCGGCAGGCGCTTACCGCACCTGTCCCTCACCGTAAATGACGTACTTGCAGCTGGTCAGCTCCTCCAGTCCCATGGGGCCCCGGGCGTGCATCTTCTGGGTGGAAATGCCGATCTCCGCCCCCAGACCGAACTCGCCGCCGTCTGTGAACCGGGTGGAGGCGTTGACGTACACCGCCGCCGCATCCACGTGGTCCAGGAAGTGCTGGGCCTTGAAGTAGTTCTTCGTGATGATGGCCTCGGAGTGCTGGGTGCCGTGGGCATTGATGAAATCGATGGCCTCATCCATGCCGCCTGCCGTCTTGACAGCCAGGATGTAGTCGTCGTACTCGGCGTCCCAGTCGCTGTCTTCTGCCGGTACCGCCCGGGTGCCCAGGATCTCCAGGGCCTCCGGGTCCGCCCGCAGCTCCACGCCCTTCTCATCCAGAAGGGGAAGGGCCTTTTTCCAGAAGTCCGCCGCCACGTCCCGGTGGACCAGCACGCACTCCACGGCGTTGCACACAGAGGGACGGGAGCACTTGGCATTGAAGAGGATGCTGGCACCCATGTCCAGGTCTGCCTCATCGTCGATATAGATGTGGCACACGCCCTCGCCGGTGCGGATCACTGGTACGCTGGCCTCCTTGGCCACGGCCCGGATCAGCCCGGCGCCACCCCGGGGGATCAGCACGTCCACATAGCCGTCCAGGTGCATCAGCTCATTGGCGGTCTCGTGGCTGGTGTCCTGTACCAGGGAGATGCAGTCCTCCGGCAGACCTACGGACCGCAGGGCCTGACGCATCAGCTCCGCCACACAGCGGTTGGAGCGGATGGCCTCCTTGCCGCCTCGGAGGATACACACATTGCCGGACTTCAGGCACAGCGCCGCAGCGTCTACGGTGACGTTGGGCCGGGCCTCAAAGATGATGGCGATGACCCCCAGGGGCACCCGCCGCCGGCCGATGATAAGGCCGTTGGGCCGGGTTTCCATCTTGTCCACTCTGCCGATGGGATCCGGAAGGGCAGCCACCTGCCGCACGCCGTCCACGATGCCTGCCACCCGTTCCGGCGTCAGGGTCAGCCGGTCCAGCATGGCGGGGCGCATCCCCGCCTCCTTCGCGGCGGCCACGTCCTCTGCGTTGGCGGAGAGCCACTCTGTCTGCCGCTCTGTCAGAACGTCCGCAATGGCATTCAGCGCCGCGTTTTTCCTGGCCGTCCCGGCGGTGGCCAGAACGTAGGTGGCGGCCTTTGCCGCCTGTCCCTGCTGCTGTAATGCTGTCATATCGTCACACCTTTCTTGAAAGAGGAATTAGGAGTTGGAAATTTAGGGGTCCGGCGGATCCGGACGAATTTCAAATCATTCCGCTGGGGGTGCAATCCATCAATTCCTAGTTTTCCCCGATACAAATCGCGTTCCAATGTCCTTCCCCTCCGCGATGCCGTACAGGTCTTCCATCCGGCTGCCGTTGGTGATGACCATATCGCACCCGGCCTCCATGGCAATGCGGGCAGCGGAGAGCTTGGTGGCCATGCCGCCGGTGCCCCGCCAGCTGCCGGCGCCGCCGGCCATCTCCAGGATCTCCGGCGTCAGCTCCGTCACCTGGTGGAGGAGCTTTGCCTCCGGGTGAGTCTTGGGGTCCGCGTCGTACAGCCCATCGATGTCGCTGAGCAGTACCAGCAGATCCGCCCGGCACAGCTCCGCCACGATGGCAGAGAGGGTGTCGTTATCGCCCAGGACCTTATGGCGTCCGGTCTCGATCTCGGCGGAGGAGACGGAGTCATTCTCGTTCACCACAGGGATGACCCCCATCTCCAGCAGGGCGGAGAAGGTGTTGGACAGGTGCTCCGCCCGCTCCGGGTCCTCCACATCATCTCCTGTCAGCAGGATCTGGGCCATGGAGCGGTTGTACTCGGAGAAGAATTTGTCGTAAATGTGCATCATCCGGCACTGGCCCACCGCAGCGGCTGCCTGCTTCATCCGCAGCTCCTTCGGCCGCTCGGACAGCCCCAGCTTGGCGGTGCCCACAGCGATGGCACCGGAGGACACCAGGATCACCTCATGCCCCATGCCCTGGAGATCCGCCAGGGTCCGCACCAGATGTTCCATGCTCCAAAGGTCCAACGCGCCGGAGTTATGGGTGAGGGTGGAGGTGCCCACCTTCACCACAATGCGCTGTTTGTTCTGTTCCAAAGTTATGTTCCTCCTTGGGTGGTAATTGGTATCATATCGCTGATCCCCAGCAGTTCCAAGGCGTCCTGGTAGTCCCCGGAGGTGACGTTTTCCTCCAGCTGGGCCATGATCTCCTTGCAGGAAAGTCCAGTTTCAATATCCCACAGGGGACGGCAGATAGTCAGTATCTGAGAAAGTGCCTCCAGATCCAGATAATTGCTCTCCAATAGCGTTTCCTCTAGTGCCAAGAGATAGAGATACACGTGGGGATGCGGGGAAGTCTCTCTCCCGGCGTTGGAGACATAGTCCTGTTTGAGGGCAACAGAGGTCCGCCGCACCCGGACTAGGTTTTCCTGAATGCGATCATCCTCCAAGGGAGCCTCCAGGGCAAGAATATCCGGATCACCCAGATCCTCAGATAGGGCACAAAGGTACTGGTCCAGCATTTGCAGGCTCCGTCGGAAGGCTTCCCGTTGCCCCACCGCTTCTTGCTCCACCTGAACAGAGCCCCCCATTCCAAAAGCCATAACTAGAGCGGCGCAAACAATCAGGATCTGAGCCCAGGGGATTTGAAAATGCTGTTTCATAGGAATCTCCTTATTGAGAAGGGCCAGAGTAGGAGATTAGATACTTTAGATATTTTATTATATCACAGGAACCGGCAAAAAGAAAGTCCAGCGCGTACTTTTCATAAAATTGCAGAGAATACCGGGGAAAAGGAGGGTTTACCATGACAGAACGCACCAAACCTGCGGACACCACAGAGGAAAATGACGAGAGCGGAAAGGACGGCGCCCAGCAGATCGTGGACTTCGGCTCCGCCCTGACCAAAACGCCCCACGGCTCCGTGTACTGCATGACCATCATCGGCCAGATCGAGGGCCACAACACCGCCGCCAGCGGTGCCAAGACCACCAAGTACGAGCATGTGCTGCCCCTGCTGGCCAAGCTGGAGGAGAGCGACGAGGTGAACGGCGTCCTCTTCCTGCTGAATACCGTGGGCGGCGACGTGGAGGCGGGCCTTGCCATCGCGGAGCTGATCGCCGGCATGACAAAGCCTACGGTCTCCATCGTCCTGGGAGGAAGCCATTCCATCGGCGTGCCTTTGGCAGTGGCTGCCCGACGGAGCTTTGCCGTCCCCAGCGCCGCCATGACCATCCACCCGGTCCGCATGAGCGGCACGGTCATCGCCGCCCCCCAGACCTACAACTACTTCCAGCGGCTTCAGGATCGGATCGTGGCCTTCGTCTCCAGCCACAGCCAGATCACGGCTCAGAAGTTCCAGGCCCTGATGCTGAAAAAGGACGATATGGCCGCCGACGTTGGCAGTGTGGTCTATGGAGAGGAGGCAGTGTCCCTGGGCATCATCGACCAGGTGGGCGGCCTCTCTGACGGACTCCAGTGCCTCTACCGCCAGATCGAGGAGGCCAAAGGAAAGCGGGAGACATCCTGACCTCAAACCGCGGGACAGGAAAAACGGCAGGCGGGGAGCCTACGGGCTCCCCGCCTGTCTTGTATTTCGTCAGGGTCAGTTTCCAGTCCGGTCCGTCCGCCGTCTTGCTGACCTGATAGCCCTGGGAGTGGGCGAAGCGGGTGATGTTCTCCACCGCTGCGCCGGCCTCCGCCAGGACTTCCACCATGGCGGGCCGATCCTTCAAGGCCTTCTGCACCATCAGCACCGGGGTGGGGCAGATGTATCCGCGGGTATCTACCATATCAAATTCCCCTTTCGCCGCGATATGCGGCACAGATTCAAGGATTTTCCCTGTGCAAAATGGGAAAATTTTCCGCCATCGCCGGTTGCCTGTCAGGACAGGGCGATAGACGATTT
This sequence comes from Oscillibacter sp. KLE 1728, assembly GCF_934833455.1. Taxonomy (NCBI): domain Bacteria; kingdom Bacillati; phylum Bacillota; class Clostridia; order Eubacteriales; family Oscillospiraceae; genus Oscillibacter; species Oscillibacter sp. KLE 1728. The sequence continues at coordinate 18,264 of NZ_CAKVVF010000008.1, read as the reverse complement.
TCATACATTGTGTGCTCAATCACGCGATACAGCCTCCGTTTTCGGCAAATGGGTCACCGTGATGGCCAGCAGTACCGCGAATCCGATGGCCACCGCCGCCATGCCGGCAGTGCCGATGCCGCCGACCACATAGGTGCCGTCCTCCGCCACGGAATCCGCCGCGCCGGCCAGACCGAAGTTGTGGGAGACGGCGGCGCCCACGATCATGCCCAGGACGGTCACGGCGGAGTCGCCGTTGCCCTCGCCGGCCAGAATCAACTGTCGCAGGGGGCAGCCTCCCAGCAGGATGGAACCCCAGCCCGCCAGGGCCATGCCCAGGGCGGACCAGAGGTACTGGCTGTGGGCGATGGGCTGGGACAGTGCGGACAGGCTGTAGGATCCCAGGACCAGATTGCCGATGGTGACCGTGCCCCAGATGGCCAGGAAGCCGGAGAGGAGCTTGAAGTCCCGCAGCATCACAGCGTCCCGTATGCCGCCGGCCATGCACAGCCGGCTCCGCTGGGCCAGCACGCCCACAACCAGACCGGCCGCCAGGGAGATCCCCCAGAAGGCCCGCATGGAGCCGGGGCCCGCCTCAGAGAACTTCAGCAGGGTGGGCACCAACAGCAGCAGCCCCAACAGCGCCATCAGGATCCCAGACAGGACGAACCCCTCGCCCATGCGGACGGGATAGGCCCGGCCCAGGGAGAAACCCTTCTTTAAACATACCACGCCCACCAGGATCCCGGCGATGAAGCCCACCAGCCCGGCAACGGCAGTCAGGTCGCCGCCGCCCAGCCGGATGACCATCCGCAGGGGGCAGCCCAGAAACACCAGAGCACCGATCATCACGAACATCCCCAGCACAAACCGGCAGGCGGGAGAGGCCCCGGCCTTTGCCCGGAACTCCCTGGCAGCCAGAGCTGCCGCCGCGGCCCCCACCACGATGCCGATGATCTCCGGCCGGATGTACTGCACATTGGCGGCGCTGTGGAGCCCCAGGGCGCCGGCGATGTCCCGCAGGAAGCAGGCGATGCAGAAGCCCATGTTCTTGGGGTTGCCGGAGGCGGTAAGGATCAGGGCGGCAATGCCCACGGCCACGCCCGCCGCCAAGATCAATCCGTATTCCCGAAACCAACTCTTTTCTCTCATAAATACACTCCTCACTCTCTTCGGCGCTGGGACGAAAATCGTCACAGGGGCAGCTCATAGAAACCGGCTGTCTCGATCCCGGCCTCCTGCAGCCGGGTCTCCAGGTGCTCCCGCAGCTCCGGCGGCGCGGACCAGGCCATGCCGCAGTCGGATGTGATGCACCGGGGAACGGAGATCAGTTTGCCCTCCAGCCCCAGGCGGCGGCAGAGCTGCTCTGTGGCGATGGCCCCGGCAGTGGTGTGAAACGTCACGATCAGCCGGGGGCTTTTTTCTCGCACGGCCTCCCTCCTCTACTCGTTATTTTTTTAAAAGAATAACATGAAGAAATGGAAAAAGCGAGATCTGTTTCGAGGATAACGGCCCAGTTCCGGCTGGAGCCGCCGAACCTGGAGATTTTTCCTTGAAATAGGGGAGTGGCTTTGCTATACTATACTAGTTATAGTATGTGATCTGGCTGAGAGGCCGAATGAGGTGAGAGTTTGTATCTGCGCGCATTGGAAATCCAGGGGTTTAAGTCCTTTCCAGACAAGACGGTCCTGAATTTCGGCGAGGACATCACCGCCATCGTGGGTCCCAACGGCTCCGGCAAGTCCAACATCTCCGACGCTATCCGGTGGGTGATGGGGGAACAGAGCGTCAAGGGCCTCCGTGGCGCCAAGATGGAGGACGTGATTTTCGGCGGCACGGAGAAGCGCAGCCAGGTGGGCTTTGCCCAGGTGACGCTGGTGCTGGACAACACGGAGCACATCTTCCCCACCATGGAGGAGAGCGAAGTGTCCGTCACCCGCCGCTATTACCGCAGCGGCGAAAGCGAATACTACATCAACCGCCAGTCTGTCCGGCTGAAGGACTTGACGGAGCTGTTCCTGGACACCGGCATGGGCCGGGAGGGCTACTCCATCATCGGCCAGGGCAAGATTGATGAGATCCTCTCCGCCAAGAGCGGGGAGCGGCGGGAGATCTTCGAGGAGGCCGCCGGCATTTCCAAATTCCGCCACCGGAAGGAGGAGGCGGAGCGGAAGCTGGAGCGGACGGAGGAGAATCTGGTCCGCATCAATGACAAGATCGCCGAGCTGGAGCTTCAGGTGGAGCCCCTGCGGGAGCAGGCGGAGAAGGCCAGGAAGTATCTGGTGCTCCGGGATGAGCTGCGCCTTCTGGAGATCTCCGTCTGGCTGGAGAACCTGGACACCCTGAAGGCGGGCGCCCGGAAGCTGGAGGCGGACTTTCACGCCGCAGAGTCCCAGCGGGACGAGGCCCGCGCCGCTCTGGACGCTCTCTATGCCGAGGGGGAGCGGTACAGCGAGCGGATGCGGGAGAAGGACATGGAGGCTGAGCGGGTCCGGACAGAGTCCGCCGTTCTGGAGGAGCAGATCAAGGAGAAGGAGTCCGCCGCCGCCGTGCTGGAGAGCACCGTCACCCACAACCGGGAGAACATCCAGCGGGCGGAGGCGGAGCTGGCAGAGGCGGAGAGCCGCTCCGGCGGCCTTGCGAAGCAGGCGGAGGAGCAGGAAGCCCGGGTGGCGGAGATCGACCGCCGGATCGGGGAGCTGAACGGTGCGCTGGCCGCCCTGCTGGAGACCGCCCAGACCATGGCGGAACAGGCCGGCGGCGCCCAGAACGAGGCGGAGCGCCTGCGGGCACAGGAGGCCCTCGCCATGGCCGCCGCCGCGGACGCGCGGGCGGAACTGGCCGCCGCCGCCGCGGAGAAGAAGCAGATCCAGGAGCGGCGGGAGGCCGCAGAGCGAGACAGGGCCGCCGCGGAGGAGCAGCTTCAGTCCGCCCGGCAGGAGGCGCGGGAGAACCGCCGCGCCCTGGAGGATGCCAGGGACGAGGCGGAGGCCGCCGCCAACATCATCGCCGGCCACAGCCTGCGGATGGAGGAACGGAAGAAGAAGGCCGCTGCCGCCGCGGAGCGGCGGGTCCAGCTGACCATGGACACGGGGGCGCTGGAAAACCGCCGCCGCCTGCTGACAGAGATGGAGAAGGAGTACGAGGGCTTCTCCAAGGCGGTCAAGTTCGTGTGCCGCGCACAGAGCGGCCTGCAGGGCATCCATGGCCCGGTGGCCAATCTGGTGAAGACCGATGGCAGGTACTCCTTGGCCATCGAGATCGCCCTGGGGGCGGGACTGCAGAACATTGTGGTGGACCGGGAGGAGGATGCCAAGGCCGCCATCAGCTACCTGAAGCAGCGGGACGCCGGACGGGCCACGTTCCTGCCCCTCACCGCCATCCGGGGTGACGAGCTCCATGAAAAAGGCGTGGAGAAGGAATTTGGTTTTGTGGGCCTGGGGTCCCGGCTGGTGACATTCGACCCGGCGTACCGGAATATTGTTTACAACCTGCTGGGCCGCACTGTGGTGGTAGAGGACCTGGACTGCGGCATCGCCATGGCCCGGAAGTACCGCAACGCCTTCCGGATCGTGACGCTGGACGGCCAGGTCATTAACCGGGGCGGCTCCATGACCGGCGGCAGCACCAGCCGGTCCGCCGGTGTACTGAGCCGGTCCGCGGAGTTGGAGCAGCTCACCGCCCGGACCGCTGCCATGCAGGCAAAGCTGGCGGAGGCAAAGCAGGCGGAGGAGGATACCGCCCGGGAACTGGCCGCCGCCCAATACGAGCTGGAGACCGCGGAGGCTCAGCGCCGCCACGCAGAGGACGAGGTCCTGCGGCTGGAGGGCATCAGGGGACAATATGATCTCCTGCTGCGCTCCCTGGAGGAGAGCGTGGAGAACCTCGCCGGCGAGCTGGAGAGCTTGGCCGGACGGCTGACGGACAACGACGCCCGGTCTGCCGCCGCCCAGGTGGAGATCAACCGACAGGAATCCGCCGCCGCGGACGCGCGGGCCCAGGCGGAGGCGGCTCTTTCCGGCCAATCGGAGCTGCTGGAGAAATCCGGTGCCCTGGCCGAGGAGATCAGCGGCAGAAAGAGCGATCTGGCTGCCCTGGCGGCCGAGCGGGAGGCCACAGTCCGCAGCGCCGCGGACCTGCGGGCGCTGTGCGCGGATCTCTCTGGTGACCGGGAGCAGAAGGAACAGATGGCGGAGACCTACCGCCGAAACATCGCCGCCGCGGAGGAAGAGATCGCCGGATTGCAGACGGCGCTGGAGGAGCTGGCGGGCCGGGGCGCGGCCTTCCGGCAGCGGCTGGCCGCCATCACAGAGGAGAAGAACGCCCTGGAGGCGGAGCGGACTGCCAAGAACCGGGCGGGCCAGGAGATGAACGAGAACCTGCTGAACCTGGAGCGGGCGGTGGCCAAACTGGACCAGAAGCGGGCCACCTCCGCCATGGAGGAAAAGCAGATCCTGGACCGGCTGTGGGAACACTACGAACTCTCCCACTCCGACGCCCAGGCACAGCGGATCGAGCTGGAGAGCGTGCCCAAGGCCAACCGGCGGATCGGGGAGCTGAAGCGGGACATCACCGCCCTGGGCACCCCAAACATCGGGGCCATCGACGAGTTCCAGCGGGTGAACACCCGCTACACCTACCTGACGGACCAGCGCAACGATGTGGAGAAGGCCAAGGGCGAGCTGCAGAACATCATCGGCGAGATCACTGAGGAGATGACCAAGATTTTCGCCGAGCAGTTCAAGCTGCTGTCCGAGAGCTTCCAGACCACCTTCCAGGAGCTCTTCGGGGGAGGGACGGCCAGATTGGAACTGGAGGACGAGGAGGACATCCTGGGCTGCGGCATCGAGATCAAGGCCCAGCCGCCGGGAAAGACCCTCAAGACCATCTCCCTGCTGTCCGGCGGCGAGAAGGCCTTTGTGGCCATCGCGCTGTATTTCTCCATTCTGAAAGTCCATCCAACGCCCTTCTGCGTGATGGACGAGATCGAGGCGGCCCTGGATGACGCCAACGTCACCCGCTACGCCCGCTATATGCGGACGCTGGCAGGCCGGACTCAGTTCATCGTCATCACCCACCGCCGGGGCACCATGGAGGAGGCCGACGTGCTCTACGGCGTCACCATGCAGGAGCAGGGCGTGAGCAAGATCCTGACCATCAATCTGAATGACATGGCGAAAGAGCTGAAGATCAAATAAGGAGCGGAATCCATGAAGCGCAAGCATAAACAGATACTGATCATCTGGGTGGGCCTGCTGGCAGGCCTCCTTATCTTCCGGGGCGGATGGATGACCTATGCAGGGCTGCTGATTTTCCTTTTGGATCTGGGGCTGGTGTGGTGGCTGCTGCGCTGCCCCCACTGCGGAAAGTCCGTTCGGGAGCTCCGACCGGATAAGACCTGCCCATACTGCGGCAAGAAAGTGGAGTGAACGGCGACCCGGCGCAAGAGGATTTGAAGCGATTGGGAGGACGATCTCATGACACTGCGCAGATGGACGATCCTGAGCGTTATCCTGCTAGTCCCGGGATTTGTTCTGCAGTTCCTCAGCAGGACCGTATTTGTACCGGAGGCGGGCGTGATCGGGGGACTGCTGCTGGCGGCGGGCCTTGCGATCCAGTTGTTCGTGATCCGCTGCCCGGAGTGCGGGGCACATCTGCCGCTTTTTCCCGGCGAATACTGCAAATACTGCGGAAACAGGTTGGACTGGGATAAGCCTCTCCGGCGCTGATTTCCGATTTGGGAGGATACCATGGGCTTTTTTGACAAGCTGAAAAAGATCACCACAAATCTCTTCTCCGGCTTCTCCGAGGCGGACGAGGCCTTTTTCGAGGAGTTGGAGGAGACGCTGATCCTGGCGGACCTGGGCATGGACACGGCGCTGGACGCCGTGGAAAAACTCCGCACGAGGGTCCGGAAGGAGAAGCTCCAGGACCAGGAGGCGGTCAAGGCCGCCCTCCGGGACATTCTGGCGGAGGAGATGGACGTGGGCGGCACGGAGCTGGATCTCTCGACCCGGCCTGCTGTGGTGCTGTTCATCGGCGTCAACGGCGTAGGCAAGACCACGTCCATCGGCAAACTGGGCTATCAGCTGAAAAGCGAGGGCAAGCGGGTCCTCTTCTGCGCGGCGGACACCTTCCGGGCCGCAGCGGCGGACCAACTGCAGATCTGGGCGGAGCGGGCCGGCTGCGAACTTGTGCGCCAGCACGAGGGGGCTGACCCCGGCGCGGTGCTGTTCGACGCCCTGCAGGCTGCCAAGGCAAGAGGGGTGGATGTGGTGCTGTGCGACACTGCCGGCCGCCTCCACAACAAGGCTAACCTGATGGCGGAGCTCGCCAAGCTCTCCAAGATCATCGACCGGGAATGCCCCGGCGCCGCACGGGAGACGCTGCTGGTGCTGGATGCCACCACCGGACAAAACGGCCTGATCCAGGCCCGCCAGTTCAAGGAGGCCGCAGGACTCACCGGCATCGTGCTGACGAAGCTGGATGGCACGGCCAAGGGCGGCATCGTCATCGCCATCGCCAAGGAGCTGGGCGTACCGGTGAAGCTGGCCGGTGTGGGCGAGGGGGTGGACGACCTGAAGGCCTTCGACGCGAAGGAATATGTGGAGGCCATTATTTGAGCGGCAGCAGAGAGACAAGGATCACCATTTGGAATCGGAGAAAACTGATCTCTGTGTCGTCGCAGCAGATGTACTTTCTGATCCGCGGGGCGCTTTCAGATGCCGGGCTCTCCAGCGGCACCAGGACCCGGGGCCTATACGCCGCGGCTGCCCGCCGCAGCAGGGGGCCGCTCCGACTGCTGTACAGGACAGCGTCCTGACCTACACCATCTATGTTCACAGAGATGACTATGACCGTGCGTTCGCGGCGATCCAGTCCTCTCTGCGGGGAAAATGAAAAGGAGCGCATACCATGACCAGACAAGACGGACGGGCATTTGACGAGCTGCGCCCGATCAAAATCACCCCTGATTTCGTAAAATTCGCGGAGGGCAGCTGTCTCATCCAGTGCGGCGACACCATGGTTCTCTGCTGCGCCAGCGTGGAGGACCGGGTGCCGCCCCATGTGCCGGAGGGCACCGGCTGGGTGACGGCGGAGTACTCCATGCTGCCCCGGGCCAACCGGGAGCGCAGCAAGCGGGACATCGCCAAGCTGAAGCTCTCGCCCCGCAGCGCAGAGATCCAGCGGCTGGTGGGCCGTTCCCTCCGGGCCGCCGTGGACCTGGCGAAGCTGGGGGAGCATACCATCACCATCGACTGCGACGTGCTCCAGGGCGACGGCGGAACCCGCACCGCCTCCGTCACCGGCGGCTTTGTGGCGCTGGCTCTGGCCTGCCGGAAGCTGGTGGAGGAGGGCGTGCTGGCCTCCAATCCCATCCGGCATTTCGTCACCGGGGTGTCTGCGGGAATCGTCGGGGAGACCCTTATGCTGGATTTGCAGTACAGCGAGGACAGCCGTGCCCAGGTGGACCTGAACTGTGTGATGAATGAGCTGGGGGAGATCATCGAGCTCCAGGGCACCGGCGAGGGCCGGGCTTTCACGCCCCAGGAGCAACAGGAGCTGGTGCGCTTGTGCGCCAAGGGCAACCGGGAGCTGCTGAAGCTCCAGCGGGAGATTTTGAAGCGATAAAACCACAAATTGAAAGAAGGAGATGGTTTCCGTGGCGCAGGTATTCGAGATGATTATGCTGATCTGCTTCGGCCTGTCCTGGCCCTTCAACATCACAAAGTCCGTGCGCTCCCGTACTGCAAAGGGCAAGAGCCTATGGTTTGAGGTGTGCATCATCGTGGGCTATCTCTGCGGCTTGGCGGGGAAGTTCATCAGTGGAAATGTCACCTATGTGGCGGCTTTTTACATTCTGGATATCACCATGGTCACCATCGACCTGGTGCTGACCATCCGGAACAAGCGTCTGGACCGTGCGGCGGAAAAGGAGGAGACGGTATGAAATTCGTGTTGGCAACCCATAACCCCGGTAAGCTGAAGGAGATGGCGGATATCCTCTCCGGACTGGGGGTGGAAGTGGTGAGCCCCGCAGACGTGGGAATCTCCGTAGACGTGGAGGAGACCGGCACCACCTTTGCGGAAAACGCCATGCTGAAGGCCAAGGCCATCTGCGCGGCCAGCGGGCTGCCCGCCATCGCGGACGACTCCGGTCTCTGTGTGGACGCCCTGAACGGAGGACCCGGCGTGTATTCCGCCCGTTACGGCGGGGAGGAGCTGGACGACCGGGGGCGGTATACCCTGCTGCTGCAGAACATGCGGGGACAGACTACCCGGGCGGCCCACTTCGCCTGCGCCATCGCCTGCGCCTTTCCCGGCGGGGACGAGCTGACGGCGGAGGGCCGGTGCGACGGTGCCATCGCCTTTGCCCCCATGGGGACGGCGGGATTTGGCTACGACCCGGTGTTCCTGGTGCCGGAGAAGGGCAGGACCTTCGGCCAGCTGACGGCAGAGGAGAAGGGCGCCATCTCCCATAGAGGAAAAGCTCTGCGGGCATTTTCGGAGAAACTGGCAACTTATTTGAAAAAATAACCGTCTACCTTTGATGAGGAGGGAACTGCGGTGAAAACGACCGGACGCTGCCCCAAATGCGGCAGCGCGGACCTGCTGGCAGTGGAGCCGGGGCTGTACAATTCTTTTTCCATCGGTTTTTTTGTAAATGCAAAAATTCAGAGGTATGTCTGCCGCAGCTGCGGCTATACAGAAGAGTGGATTGCCCAGGAGTCTATGGAGAAGCTGCGGCAGTCTACCTGGCATGACGAAAAATAAAAAAGACCGGGGCCATTTCCCGGAATAAAGGAGTATACATGGAACTGACAAGCAAACAGCGGGCCCAGCTGCGGGGCCTGGCAAACAGCATCGACACGATCCTCATCGTGGGAAAGGACGGCATCGGCGACAACCTGGTCAAGCAGGCCAACGACGCCCTGGAGGCCCGGGAGCTTATCAAGGGCCGTGTGCTGGACAACAATATCGACTACGACGCCCGCACCGCCGCGGAGGAGCTGGCCAAGGCCACCCGCAGCGAGGTGGTGCAGGTCATCGGCACGAAGTTCGTGCTGTACCGGGAGAGCCACTCCAAGCCCAGGGAGAAGCGCATCCAGCTGGTGAAGCCGGCAAAGAAGCGCCCCCAGTGACCCGGGAAGGCGCCCGATGGAACTGACGTTCCGCACTGCCGGGATCGGGGATCTGGAGCTCTTGACGGAGAGCCGCCTCCGGGCCATCCGGACCTACCGGCACCTTTCGGAGACGGCGGCGCTGCCGCATGGCCTGCCGGATGCGGTCCGGGATTACTACCGCCAGGCCCTGGCGTCCGGCAGCCACATTGCGCTTCTGGCGCTGGCGGGAGAGCGGCTGGCCGCCACCGGCGGCCTGGACCTCCGCCGGGAGATGCCCTCCTATCACAATCCCGCGGGTCTGTCCGGCCATATCATGAACATCTGGACGGATCCTGCCTTCCGAGGCCGGGGGATCGCATGGCGGATGCTGGATCTCCTCACGGCAGCGGCCTGTGAGCGGGGCTGTTTGACGGTTTCTCTCCACACCACCGCCATGGGCCGCCCGCTGTATCAGCGGTATGGCTTCACCGCCACGGATGACGAGATGGAGTTGGAGCTTCCGGCGGAAAAATCTGAACCATAAAGAGGAATCGCGTATGAAGATCGGCGTTTACGGCGGGACGTTCAACCCGCCCCACCTGGGCCATGTGACCGCGGCCCGGGCGGTATTCGAGCTGCTGAAGCTGGACCTGCTGCTGCTGGTCCCGGACCGGGAGCCGCCCCACAAGGCGCTGCCAGCGGGCAGCCCCACTCCGGAACAGCGGCTTGAGATGACCCGCCTGGCGGGGGAGCAGCTGGGCCTGGGGGACCGGGTCCAGGTACTGGATCTGGAGCTGAAGCGGACGGGGCGGAGCTATACCTCCGACACCCTGGCCCAGCTGAAGGAGCGGTACCCGGAGGACGAGCTGTGGCTGCTGATGGGCACGGACATGTTCCTCACCATCCAGATCTGGCACGAAGCGGAGAAGATTCTGTCCCTGGCGGGGATCGCCACCTTCGGCCGAACGGAGGCGGACACGGAGGAGCTGTTCTCCGTTCAGCGGGACTATCTGTACCGGACATATCCCCAGGCCCGGATCTTCACCCTCACCATCCCCGGCGTGGTGGATGTGTCCTCCACAGACCTGCGAACCATGCTGGCGAAGGGAGAGGGCGTGAATCTCCTGCCTCCGGCGGTGTACGGCTATATCCTGCGGGAGGGACTGTACGGCACCCGGGCGGATTTGAAGCGCCTGCCCCTGCGGGAGCTGCGGCCGATAGCTCTGAGTTATTTGAAAAACAAGCGCATCCCCCACGTGCTGGGCACGGAGCAGGAGGCCATCCGTCTGGCGGAGCGGTACGGCGCCGATGTGGAGAAGGCCCGGGTAGCGGCACTGCTGCACGACTGCACAAAAAAGCTGAACATGGAGGAGCAGCTGGAACTGTGCGGCCGGTACGGCATCCAGCTGGACGAGCTGGAGCAGAAGGCCCTGAAGCTTCTCCACGCCAAGACCGGCGCGGCCATCGCCCGGGACGTGTTCGGTGTGGACGATGAAATCTACAACGCCATCTGGTGGCACACCACGGGCCATGCCCACATGACCCTGCTGGAAAAAGTGATCTATCTGGCGGATTATATCGAGCCCTCCCGGAATTTTCCGGGGGTAGACAAACTCCGCGCTGTGTGTTATAAAGACCTGGACGAGGGCCTGCTGATGGGCCTGGAGATGACCATCGAAGAGATGACCGAAATGGGAAACCCTGTGCACCACGCCACCATTGAGGCGCGGGACGCATTGAAAGGATAGAGAGATAGTGGATAGAGAAAACGGAAAGCATCCGGCGGGCGGGACGCCGAAAAAGAGCAGACCCAAGAAGCCGAAGAAACCGAGCCGCCTGACGCGGCAGCAGAAGCTGCTGATCGCGGTAGCCGTGGTACTGGCCATCGTGCTGATCGCGGTGGTGGCCTGCCAGAGCCTGTTCGTTCGCCCGGATCTGCCGGACAAGAACGCGGATGCGGACAGCGAGACCCAGGAAGAGGAGATCGACTGGGGCGAAGGGACCCGACCCCGCAGCGACGGGGAACGGAAGAGTCAGGACTATTACACGGTCCTGATCCTGGGCCGGGACACGGGGGGCGGCGGCAACACGGACACGATGCTGCTGGCCAGCTACGACGTGACCAACCAGAAGGCCACGGTGATGTCCATTCCCCGGGATACCATGGTGAATGTCTCCTGGGATATCAAGCGCATCAACTCCGTGTATAACTACTATGGCGGCGGAGACCGGGGGATCCAGTATCTCTACAAGGAAATCGCCCAGCTGGTAGGCTTTGAGCCGGACTATCAGGTGGTTGTGGAGTGGGACGCCGTGGGCCAGATCGTGGACGCCATGGGCGGCGTCTGGTTCGACGTGCCACGGAACATGAACTACGACGATCCTTATCAGGACCTTCACATCCACCAGGAGAAGGGCTACCGCCTGCTCACGGGGGACGACGCCATGCAGGTGCTCCGCTACCGCCACGACAACGACATGCGCTACGGCTATCCGGACGGCGATCTGGGCCGCATCAAGACCCAGCAGGCGTTTCTGACCGCCATGGTGGACCAGCTGCTGCAGATCAAGAACGTCACAAAGATCAACCAGTTCATCCAGGTGTTCCAGAACAATGTGGAGACAGACCTGAGCTTCCAGAATATCCTATGGTTTGCCCAGCAGGCGATTCTGGGTGGGCTGAGCATGGAGAACGTGGAGTTTGTCACCATGCCCAACCGGACCGCATCCTGCTGGAGCCGCACCTATCACAACTATCAATCCTACGTGGTGCCCAGCGCGGATGAGCTGCTGGAGCTGGTGAACACCAAGCTGAGTCCTTATACGGAGGTATTCACCCTCAGCGACTTGGACATTATGTCCGTCAACTCTGACGGCAGCATCAGCTCGTCCACCGGCCATGTGGAAGACAGCCGGGCGGCCCGGCCGCCGGTGAAGCCTACCACGCCCAGCAAGCCGGAGGAGGAGACGCCCACGGTGGATGAGAACGGTAATCCCATCGATCCGGACACCGGCCTGCCGGTGACGCCGGATGGCGGAACCACGGACCCGGGGACGGGCGGGACCACAGACCCGGGCTCTGGCACGACGGATCCCGGAACAGGGACAACGCCCGACGGCGGGACAGATCCCGGCACCGGCGGCGGGACCACAGGACCTGACACCGGAGAAGGAACCACCGGCACCGGCACCGACGGGACCACCGATCCGGGTACGGGCACAAGCGGGACTCCGGACGGCGGCACGCCTGACGCAGGCGGAGGAACGACCGATTCGGGCACTGGAGACAGCCAGGCCTCCGGCACCGGAGATGGAGGCGGCGATGCTGCCGCAGAAGAGGCTCCGGATGACGGCTTTATCATCGTGAGCTGAACGACGGAAAAGGGGTGGCACCATGGCGGACCAGATGGATGGAAAAGGACGTCCCCCAAAGAGACGGTCCGGACTGACCAGGGGGCAGAAGGGGCTGATCGCCGCAGCCGCAGTTCTGGCTGTGGCCCTGGCGGGGGTCCTGGCCTGGCAGAGCCTGTTCGTCCGGCCGGACCTCAACACCGGCAAGACAGAGCCCCAGGAGACGGAAGAACCCACCGATCCGGTGGAGGAGATCGACTGGGGCGAGGGGACCCGCCCCCGCAGCGACGGGGAGCGGAAGAGTCAGGACTACTACACAGTTCTGATCCTGGGCCGGGACACGGGGGGCGGCGGCAATACGGACACGATGCTGCTGGCCAGCTACGACGTGACCAACCAGAAGGCCACGGTGATGTCCATTCCCCGGGACACTATGGTGAATGTCTCCTGGGATATCAAGAAGATCAACTCTGTTTACAACTGGTACGGCGGTGGAGACCGGGGCATCCAGTATCTCTACAAGGAGATCGCCCAACTGGTGGGCTTTGAGCCGGACTATCAGGTGATTGTGGAGTGGGAGGCCGTGGGCCAGATCGTGGACGCTATGGGCGGCGTCTGGTTCGATGTGCCCCGGGACATGTATTACAGTGACCCCCTGCAAAACCTCTATATCAACCAGAAAGCGGGCTACCGCCTGCTCACGGGGGACGACGCCATGCAGGTACTGCGGTTCCGGGACGGAGCCAACGGCTACAAGGACGGCGATCTGGGCCGCATCAAGACGCAGCAGGCATTTTTGACCGCCATGGTGGAGCAGCTGCTGAAGATCGAGAACATCGCCAAGATCAACGCATTTGCCGAGGTGTTTCGGGAGAACGTGGAGACGGATCTGACCCTCCAGAATATTTTGTGGTTTGCCAAAGCGGCCTTCACCGGTGGCCTGAAGCCGGAGAACGTGGAGTTCGTCACCATGCCGAACACGCCCGCCTACGCATACAGCTCCACCACCAGCAAGCTCAACGGCCGGTATTCCGAACAGTCCTATGTAACGCCCAACACCAGCCAGCTGCTGGAGCTGGTGAACACCAAATTGAGCCCCTACGCCGAGGTATTTACCCGCAGCGATCTGGATATGATGACCGTGAACAGCGACGGCTCCGTCAGCTCCTCCACCGGTCATGTGGAAGACAGCAACGCCACCCATCCCCGGTCCTACTGGCAGGCCCAGTGGACGCCCCAGGAGCCGGAGGAGGAGACGCCCCCGGAGGGGGAAAGCGGCACAGGGACCGACCCTGATGCCGGAGCGCCGGAGACCGGCGGGGCGACCGGGACGCCCGGCGGTGGAGAGACCACGGATCCCGGCGGAGCCACGGAGCCCGGTACGGGGAGCATCGATCCGGACACGGGAGACCTGATCGACCCGGAGACCGGCGGCATCATCGATCCCGGCACCGGGCAGATCCTGGACCCCGGTACAGGACAGGTGATCGGCCAGCTCCCGGGCGGCAGCGGAGACCCGGCGGCAGGTGAGAGCGGCGGAACCGCCCCGGAGTCGCCGGATTCCCAGCCGTCTGATGGTGAGACGGCGCCTCCTGTAGACCCCGGTATGTCCGACGGCGGAACCGCGGCCCCGGATGACGGGTTTATTATTGTAACCTGAGCGGCAGGTGTGCCGCAGATTCAAACGATCAGAAAGGATGAGTCCATGACACCCAAAGAGATGGCCCTGACTGCGGCCAAAGCCCTGGACGAGAAAAAGGGCGGCGACATCGCCGCCATCGAGATCACGGAGCAGACCACCCTGGCGGACTATTTCGTCATTGCCACCGGCAATTCCAACACCCAGATCAACGCCCTGTGCGGCGCAGTGGAGAAGGCCATGAAGGAGCAGGCGGGGGAGGATCCTCTCCGCCGGGAGGGCTACCGGGACGGCACCTGGGTCCTGCTGGACTACGGCTGTGTGGTGGTCCACGTGTTCTCCGCCGAGGCCCGGGAGTTCTATTCGCTGGAGCGGCTTTGGCACGACGGCAAGCCGGTGGATCTCTCCGGTGTGCTGACGGAGAATTGATCGCCCTTCGCGCCAAGTGGCGTGTCCAAGCGTTTTGCCGCAGGCAAAAATATGAAATGGGCAGGCTCTGCCTGCCCATTTGAGTCCAATGTGGTGCCACGCAAAACGAAGATTTTGTGGGGCGCCGTGTCCGGTGAAAAGGGGAAACATCAGCTCCGACGGCGCTGACCGCCGGAGCTTTTTTCTGCTTATCAACCCAGAGTTGCGCGATAGCTGGTGGACGCAACCGCCCGCCCCGGGTATGCTGAGACCACCAAAACAAAAGGAGGCAACTGCAATGGCATTCAGTTCCATTATCATGCTCCCGCTGCTGCTCCTGTTTCTGGCCATCTGGGCAGGGCTCATTTATCTGCTGATCCTGCTGATCCGGGCTTTGCGGAAGTACCTGCGGGGCGGGGAGGCCCGCCGGGAAAAAGCGGAGACCCGCCGCACCCTGGGGGAGGTCCTCAAGGCCCACCGGATGCGCTGCCAGATGACCCAGGAGTTCGTGGCGGAGGCCCTGGGGGTCAGCCGGCAGGCGGTCAGCAAATGGGAGACCGGCACGGCGGACCCCAGCACCTCCAACCTGCTGGCCCTGGCGAAGCTCTTCGGTGTGCCGGCGGAAGAACTGCTGCACCAGGCGACCGGCGGGGGAGTATGAAACAATCGGAATCAAGGGGCAGCGATATAAATCAGGGGGCGAAAAGCCTTCCCTGCGAAGTGTGAGGGCGCATTGGGCGCGCCTGTATGAAAATGGGCCTGCTTCCTGTGAGGCAGGTCCATGCATCAAGCACTTCGGTTTTAACAAGTCCGGCTGCCTCTGCGCCCAGCTTTTCTCCAATATCCATCTGTTCACACGTTCGGTTCTATAAAATGGGCAGCAGATTGGTCCCAATATTTTTTGTAAACCCGATCTGTATTCCCATCAAGATTCAGTTGGTACATCCGAAATGTAACCAGAAAATTCTTGGGCTGCCACTGTTCTTCGTAAGAATATTGGTACTTCATTCCAACGTTCCGCATAACGCCGCCGCTTCTTGGGTTGTTTCGGTCATGCGTTGCTGTGATATAAGGCAGGCCGTCCTTTTTCACTTGGGCGATCACCGCTTTGCCCGCTTCTGTGACAAGTCCCTGATGCCAGAATTCCCTGCGAAGCCCATATCCGAAATCGTGATGTTCCTCCATATCCACTTTTATGTAGCCGATGGGATGATCGTCCGTTTTCAAGCAGATCGCGTAAGCGTATGCCTGCGGCTGGACATATTTTGAAGCGTATCTTTCTTCATAGAATTTCTTGGCTTCTTCTATGCTGTCTATCGGATACCAGGGCAGGAATTGATTGACGTCCTTGTCATGGAGAATCAGAAACAGCCATTCCAGATCGCGCTCTGTGAATTTCCTCAAGATCAAACGCCCGGTTTCCAATGTGGGCGTGTTTATCAGGGTGCCCTTCACGGTTTCGCCTCCCCCCAAATTGCCAGAGTTTTTTCTGCTGCCATACGTTGGATTTTCCCCATTATACAGAGCAGGACGGGCAAAAACAAGATGTCGACTGGATTGTACAGCGCTTTTCCCGCTTACCTCTTGACAAAACGCGCAAAGCCACATAAAATAGACCCGTTAACGACATTGATGGGAAGAAAGGCGAAATGTCCCGCCTTCAGAGAGCCGGCGGCTGCTGCGAGCCGGTGGGGGACCTTCGCGGATGACTGTTCCCGGAGTCTCCCGCCTGAACGGACATAGTAGGGTGGGACGGCAGGCCCCGTTACTGGCCGAGGCCCTCCGGGCCGTTGAGCGCCATCCGGCAACGGCTGGCGAAACCAGGGTGGTACCGCGTAGCTTTTACGCCCCTGACCGTAAGGTCGGGGGCGCTTTTACAGCTTGAAGAGGGGATTGACATCTCCTTGCCCGCAGGGGGCACACCGCATCCGTCAGGCGGCAGAGCCGCCAATGGCTGCGCAGCAGAGTGCCTTCACCAGCGGCATCAGTCACTGGCGACGCCACCCAAGGCGGTTGGGTCAAAGTATTTTTGCCACGTACAGAAGGTGAATTGCCCCGTAGAAGCAAGAGAGGCCGCCCGGGGGCGCGCCGCGGCAAAAATAAATCGAACAGAGAAATCCATTCACAGGAATGAGGAGAAGGATATGAAATACGATTTTGCCAGCATTGAGAAAAAGTGGCAGCAGAAGTGGCTGGAGGAGAAGCCCTTCACCGCCGTCACCGGGGACAAGACTCGGGAGAAGTTCTTCGGCCTGATCGAGTTCCCCTATCCCTCCGGCCAGGGGCTCCACGTGGGCCACGCCCGGCCCTTCACCGCCATGGACATCATCTGCCGGAAGAAGCGGATGCAGGGCTACAACGTCCTGTTCCCCATCGGCTATGACGCCTTCGGCCTGCCCACAGAGAACTACGCCGTTCAGCACCACATCCACCCCGCCAAGGTGACCCACGACAACATCGAGAACTTCCGCAAGCAGCTCCACATGCTGGGCTACTCCTTCGACTGGGACCGGGAGGTGAACACCACCGACCCCAGCTACTACAAGTGGACCCAGTGGATCTTCCTGCAGATGTTCAAGAAGGGGCTGGCCTACAAGGCCTCCATGCCCGTCAACTGGTGCACCAGCTGCAAGATCGTCCTGGCCAATGAGGAGGTCGTGGACGGTGTGTGCGAACGCTGCGGCGGCCAGGTCATCCGCAAGGAGAAGAGCCAGTGGATGCTGGCCATCACCAAGTACGCCGACCGGCTCATCGACGACCTGGACGACCTGGACTTCATCGAGCGGGTGAAGATCCAGCAGAAGAATTGGATCGGCCGGTCCGAGGGCACGGAGGTGGACTTCACCGCCACCAACGGCGACAAGCTGACGGTCTACACTACCCGGTGCGACACGCTGTTCGGCGTGACCTATATGGTCATCTCCCCGGAGCATCCCTATCTCCAGCAGTGGAAGGACCAGATCCAGAACTGGGATGCTGTGGCCGCCTATATCGAGGAGGCCGCCCGCAAGTCCGACTTTGAGCGGGGCGAGCTGAACAAGGAGAAGACCGGCGTCCGGCTGGAGGGCATCGAGGCCGTCAACCCCGCCAGCGGCAAGCACGTGCCCCTGTTCGTCTCCGACTACGTGCTGATGGGCTACGGCACCGGCATCGTCATGGGCGTGCCGGGCCACGACCAGCGTGACTGGGAGTTCGCCACCAAGTTCGGCCTGCCTATCGTGGAGGTGGTCCAGGGCGGAGACATCACCAAGGAGGCCTTCACCCTGAAGGACGACACCGGCATCATGGTGAACTCCGGCTTCCTGGACGGCCTCACCGTGAAAGAGGCAATTCCCACCATGAAGAAGTGGGTGACGGAGCAGGGCATCGGCCGTCCCAAGACCAACTTCAAGCTCCGGGACTGGGTGTTCAGCCGCCAGCGTTATTGGGGCGAGCCCATCCCCCTGGTGAACTGCCCCAAGTGCGGCTGGGTCCCCCTGCCGGAGGAGCAGCTGCCCCTGCTGCTGCCGGAGGTGGACTCCTATGAGGTCACCGACACCGGCGAGAGCCCCCTCAGCAAGATGACTGACTGGGTGAACACCACCTGCCCCAAGTGCGGCGGCCCCGCCCAGCGGGAGACCGACACCATGCCCCAGTGGGCTGGCTCCAGCTGGTACTTCCTGCGGTATATGGATCCCCACAACGACAAGGCATTCGCCTCCAAGGAGGCCTTGGACTACTGGTCTCCCGTGGACTGGTACAACGGCGGCATGGAGCACACCACCCTGCATCTGCTGTACAGCC